>RFZO01000253.1 GCA_009920715.1 Actinomycetota bacterium
CCGCCTCGGCAACGAGCGGCGGTTGAACCCATGCCTAACTTGGCGTAGGTTCAGTTGAACGGTATCGACCCTCTGCCGTGATTGGCCTATACGCCCCGCCCTGGTGAACCCGCGAAGGAAGCAGCCGTGCCCTATCCGAAGCCAACGCTGTTCATCCGAGTGACTCACACGGGGGTCTACGCGGACGGACGTCCGAACACGAGTTCGGTCCTCCTCACCGACCTCGACGTGGGGTACGAGAACCAGCTCCGCAAGGTCACGGTGTACGTCCCCCCCGGCGGGTCCATCGACATCCCGGCGTCGTCCCGGTCCCTCCTCGCCTTCTACGAGGGCGTCATCCTCAAGTTCGTCCAGGCGGGGGTCGTCACCGCCCGCCTGTTCCTCGTCCCCGAGGACTACACCACGGGCACCCTGCCGCCCGCGTCCGAGTACCCGGTCGGCACCTACATCTGGAACACGACCGACAGCCAGGCCTACTGGTCGGACGGCGTGACCTGGATCGCCGGTTCCGCCCCCACCGGACCCGCAGGCGGCGACCTCACGGGGACGTACCCGAACCCCACCGTCGTCGGGTTCAACGGCATCCCCATCGACACGGCGGCCCCCGCCAACGGCGACGCCCTCCTCTACAACGGCATCACGAACCAGTGGGAGCACTCCCCCATCGTGTTCGGCGGCGGACCCCCCGTCGGCCCGGCGGGCGGCGACCTCGGGGGGTTGTACCCGAACCCCACCGTCGTCGGACTGCAGGCCGACGCCCTGCCCGCCACGGTGGCGGACGGGTTCCTGAAGCGGAACGCGACGAACAACGCGTGGGAGGAGGTCGCCTACGGCGCGGCGGCCAATACCGTGTGCGAGGGTGACGACGCCCGCCTGGCGGACGCCCGAACCCCCACGGGTGCCGCGGGCGGCGACCTGTCTGGGACGTACCCGAACCCCACCGTGTCGGGCCTGCAGTCCCGCCCCGTGTCCAACGCCGCCCCGGCGACGGGTGCCGCGCTCGTGTGGGACGGGGCGCAGTGGGCACCCCTGACCGGGGGGATGGCGGGCTCCTACAACATGGTGTCCGCCGTCGCCAACACCAACGCCGCCCCGTGGGACATCATCCTGGCCGACACGTCGGGCGGCGGGTTCACCGTCACCCTCCCCCTCGCCGCTTCCGCGACCGGGAAGCCCATCACCGTGAAGAAGGTCTCGCCCGACGGGAACGTCCTCCTCGTGGACGCCCAGGGGGCGGAACTCATCGACGGCGACCCCAACCTGTCCATCACCGGCCAGTACGTCAGTCCGACCCTCGTCTCCGACGGGTCGAACTGGTGGATCATCTGACCCAGCACCGAGGTTCACGTCATGGCGTACTGGCCCGAGACCCGCATCCTATCGGCGAACAGCCCAAGCACGGACGCCTTCGCCCGGTGGCGCGTCAGCGTCCCGCAGACGCTGTTCGACACCATCAACGAGTACGACACCGCGTCGGTGTTCTGGTCGACCGAGACCCTCAACGGCGGGTCCGTCACGCACCTCCCGAACGAGTCGTCCGTCCAACTGTCCGTTCCGGGTGTGCTGAACGCGCGCGTCATCCGCCAGACCTACGAGTACTACAAGTACCAGCCCGGCAAGAGCCAGCTCGTCGTCCTCACCGCGGTGTTCGGTGCGGACACCGCCGGGGTTCGCCGCCGCATCGGGTACTTCGACTCGAAGAACGGCATCTTCTTCGAGCAGACCGCCGCAGGCCTGCGCGTCGTGAGGCGCACGTACACCAGCGGGGGCGTCGTGGACGACCCCATTGACCGCGCGTCGTGGAACGTCGACCCCCTCGACGGCTCCGGGCCGAGCGGGATGAACCTGGACCCGACGAAGGCCAACATCTACTGGTTCGACATCGAGTGGCTCGGCGTCGGCCGCGTGCGGATGGGCGTGTGGGGTCCCGACGGACAACCCGTCGTATGCCACGTGTTCGAGAACGCCAACGCGTTCACCACGGTCTACATGACCACGGCGAACCTCCCCATCCGGTACGAGATCGAGAACACGGCGGGCGGGTCCGCCGCCACCCTGAAGCAGATCTGTTCGACGGTGATGACGGAAGGCGAGTCGGGAACCATCGCCAAGCCGTACTACTTCGGGGCCACGGCCACGTCGAACCTGGCCGTCACCACCCGTCAGGCGGTGTTCTCCATCCGACCCCGCACGACGTTCCAGGGACTCACCAACCGCATCCGCGTCGTCCCCCAGGACATCGGGATGATCGTCACCACCAACGACGCCCTGTGGGAACTCGTCTACAACCCCACCTTCACCGGGGCACCCGCGTGGTCGGATGCGAACACGGCGAACTCGTCGGTCGAGTACTCGACCCACACGGGGGCCGGGAACGGGGCCA
The DNA here is from genome assembly GCA_009920715.1 of Actinomycetota bacterium. Classification (GTDB taxonomy): domain Bacteria; phylum Actinomycetota; class Acidimicrobiia; order Acidimicrobiales; family Ilumatobacteraceae; genus UBA2093. The sequence continues at coordinate 2,384 of RFZO01000253.1, forward strand.
TCACCGGCGGCATCGTGGTCGCCACGGGGTTCGCCCCCGCCGCACAAGGGTCGTTCGCCAAGTACGAGGCCAAGGGGTTCGACTTCAAGTACCCCATCACCCTCGACCTGAACGGGGCGAACCCCATCGCCCTGTCCATCGTATGCACGAGCCTCAACAACACGGCCAATGTAAGGGCGGCTCTCAACTGGGCAGAAATCCGCTGACCAGTCCGAAAAA
>RFZO01000254.1 GCA_009920715.1 Actinomycetota bacterium
GGTGATCGTCATTGCTCGTCTGGTCTTCCTGTGCGTGTCATCGGGGTTTCGCCGCCGGGCGGCCGGGGCACGGGAGCCCCACACGGGAACGGGCGACCACGTGGTGTCCGTGGCCGCCCGTTCGTCGTGTCGTCGGCGCGCGCGGCGCCGGATGGATCAGAGGGCTGCGAGGCCCTCACCGAAACGGCCGGCGTGGCTCTTCTCGGCGCGTGCGAGCGTCTCGAACCAGTCAGCGATCTCGTCGAAGCCCTCCTCGCGGGCCGTCTTGGCGAAGCCGGGGTACATCTGGGTGTACTCGTAGGTCTCGCCGGCGATCGACGCCTTGAAGTTGGCCTCGGTCTCGCCGATGGGCTCGCCGCTTGCGGGGTCGCCGACCTCTGCAAGGTACTCGAGGTGGCCATGGGCGTGCCCGGTTTCGCCTTCGGCGACCGAGCGGAACAGTGCGGCTGCGTCGGGGTAGCCCTCGACATCTGCCTTTTGTGCGAACCAGAGGTAGCGACGGTTGGCCTGGCTTTCGCCGGCAAACGCCTCCAGCAGGTTCTCGTGGGTCTTGGTGCCCTTGAGGCTTGGCATGACCGGATCCTTCTTTCTTGGGTGGGTTGTGTGGTGTTCGCTGCGGTGTCGCCTACCGGGCGTCCCCCGCGCAGTCGGCGCACACGCCGCGGTACACGATGTGGGCATCGGTGACCGCGAATCCGTGGAGGCCGGCAAGCTCGGGGGTGCGCTTGACGTAGACATCGTGCACCGCACCGCATTCGTCGCAGACCGCATGGTGATGATCCGAGACGTTCGGATCGAAACGCTGCGAGCCTGTGCCCACCTCGATCGACTGGATCTCGCCCATCTGGGCGAGCTCGGTCAACGTCTGGTACACGGTGCGCAGCGAGATCCCGGGCATCAACCCGGAAGCCACGCCGAACAACGAGTCCGCGGTGGGATGGGTGCTGTTGTTGTGCAACAAACGGAACAACAACTGGCGCTGCGGCGTCACCTTCAGGCCAGCGGCGCGGAATGCGACGGTGAGCTCCTCTGGTGAACGCATGCGGGCAGATTATCGCAACGAATGCGTCTTCGCAATGATTGAGAACAAATAATCGTTGCTGTGACAACTGTCCCGCAACGGCGCGGCACATAGGCTCGCGGTGATGGCTCCCCCCGAACAACACACTTTCGACCGTTCTGATTCCCTCCGGCGCCTCGAGAACGGGGGGTTCGACATCCTCGTGGTGGGAGGCGGGATCACGGGGGTGGGCGTGGCCCTCGATTCGGCCAGCCGGGGCTACGCAACGGCCCTGGTGGAGCGGGACGACTTCGCGTCGGGCACCTCGTCCAAGTCGTCGAAGCTCATCCACGGAGGGCTCCGCTACCTCCAGCAGGGGGACGTGCGCCTCGTCTACGAGGCCTTGCGCGAGCGCAAGAGGCTTCGGCGCAACGCCCCGCACCTGGTCAAGGTTCTCCCCTTCATGATCCCGATCCTCACGAAGGACGGCGTCGTGTCGCGCAAGATCGCCCGCGCGCTCGGGTCGGCGATGTGGATGTACGACCTGACGGGTGGCTGGCGCATCGGGCGCATCCACCGCCGCCTCCGGGCGAAGGCCGCCATCAAGCACCTGCCCACCATGGACGCACGGCGTCTCGCGAGTGCGTACCTGTACTACGACGCGGAGGCCGACGATGCCCGTCTGTGCCTCACCGTGGCGCGCACCGCCGCCGACCACGGCGCCGCGGTCGCGAACAGGTGCGCGGTCGTGCGCATCGAGCAGGCGGACGGCGGCCACAAAGTCGGTCTGCGCGACATGGTCACGGGCCGGGAGTTCGAGACCACCGCTCGCGTCGTGGTGAACGCCACCGGCGTGTGGGCGGACGACGTGCGTGCACTCGACGAGAACACCCATCCCGACACGATCAGGCCGGCGAAGGGCGTGCACCTCACCGTGCCGTGGGAGAAGGTGCGCAACGACATCGCCGTGGTCATCCCGGTCCCGCGCGACCGGCGCAGCCTCTTCGTGGTGCCGTGGATCGCGAACGGCGACGGGACGTACAGGTTCACCTACGTCGGCACCACCGACACCGACTACCGCGGGCCCGTCGACGACCCGCAGTGCACGAAAGAGGACATCGAGTACGTGCTCAACGCCCTCAACGCGAGCGTGACCACGGGCGTCACCGTTGACGACGTCACCGGGGTGTGGTCGGGGCTGCGGCCGCTGGTGAAGACCGACGACACCTCCGCGAAGGCCGGACGCACGGCCGACCTCAGCCGGCGCCACAAGGTGAGCACGTCGCCCGGCGGTGTCGTCACCGTGACCGGCGGCAAGCTCACCACGTACCGCGAGATGGCCGAGGACGCGGTCGACGCCGCGGAGGAGCTCCTCGGCAGGTCGGCACGGTGCCGCACGCGCAGCCTGCCGCTGCGCGGGGCGACGGGACGACGCCATGACTCCACCGCAGTCGAGGCCCACCTCGACGGGCGGTACGGCTCCGACGCGTCGCTCGTGCGCGGGCTCATCTCGCAGGACCCGTCGCTCGGCGAGGAACTCGTGCCCGGGCTCCCCTACCTGCGTGCCGAGGCAGTCCACGCCGTCACCCACGAG
>RFZO01000255.1 GCA_009920715.1 Actinomycetota bacterium
TTCGTGGGTCTCTTCGCCGGCGCGCTCACGCTCTTCCTCATCGAGATGGGGGTGATCGCCGCGGAGCGCCTGCGCGACATCTCCTCCGCCGGCTGGCGCATGGTCGCGCTCGGCGTGCTGATCCCGCTCGTCAACGGTCTCCTCGGCGCGCTTCTCGGCACCGCCGCGGGGCTCTCCACCGGCGGTGTCGCGGTGATGGCCACCCTGGCCGGCAGTGCGTCCTACATCGCCGCCCCCGCGGCAGTTCGAATCGCCCTCCCCCAGGCAAGCCCGGGCCTCTACGTCACCGCGTCGCTCGGCGTCACCTTCCCGTTCAACCTCACGCTCGGCATCCCGTACTACATCGCCCTCGCCCAGGCGCTCACCTAGGAGGACCCATGGACACAACAGAACGCAAGCTGGTCACGATCGTCTCCGAGGCGGTGGTCGAGCACAAGTTGATCGACGACCTGAAGAAGTGCGGCGCGCGCGGCTGGTCACTCAGCCACGTCCGGGGCGAGGGCGTCACCGGCAACACCTCGCTCGACCTGAACGGCCCGAGCATCCGTCTCGAGACCGTGGTGACGGACAAGGTCGCCGACGCGATCCTCGAGATGCTCGCGGAGAGGTACTTCGACACCTACGCGACCGTCGCGTGGATCACCCCCGCCACTTCTCCGCCATCGAGAAGAAGCACGGCGGACCGATCAACCGGTGGATTGATGCCGTGCGCGGGCTCGGCGACGCGAAGTACGCGGAGCAGGTCGCGTTCCTGCGCGAGAACCACGGGTTCAGCCAGGCCCACGCGAACGCCCTCGTCATGTACGTGCGCGGGTCCGTCTCGTCCCGCCGCCACGACACCCCCGAGGCGTTCCTCGCCGGCGTCGACCCGGCAGCCGCCGACACCGTGCGGGCCGTCCTCGCCGCGGTCACGAAGAAGCACCCGCGGCTGGAGCTCGTCATCGCCTGGAACCAGCCCTGTCTCCGCACGGGAAAGTCGTACGTGCTCGGGATCTCGGTGTCGAAGAAGCACCTCACGCTGAACCCGTTCAGCAAGGACGTCATCGACGAGTTCGCCCCGCGTCTCGCCCACCTGGGAGTCAGCAAGCACACGTTCAAGGTGCCCATCGGATGGAAGCCCGAGGTGACCCTGCTGAACCAGATCGTGAAGGCACGGCTCGCCGAGATCGGGTGACGAACCGGAGCGTCAGGGATGCGGGATGTCCGCACCGACGTCAGTGACGCGGGACCTCCGCGCCGACGTCCCACAGGTGGTGCACGGGGTCGTGCAGCATGTACCGCGCCATCGACTCCACGGTGAAGACCGAGCCGTCGCTGCGGAACCCGCGCCGCTTCCACTGCTCCCCCGTCACCGTCGCGTACCGGTCGGCCAGTGCGCCAGCCGCCGCCACAAGTTCCGCGGCCACCGCGACGGGGTCCTGGTTGCCGTAGTCCTGCTCAACCGCGGTCGCATCCTGGTCCCAGTTCTCGAACCCGGGATCGACACTCCCCAGCATCATCCCGAGGCGCACATCGAAGATGAGAAAAACGTCACGCACGTGGCACCCGTACTCGAGCGGAGACCAGACGGACGGCGAGGGACGCTCCCGCACCCCGTCCTGTTCCAGCACCCGCGCCCATCTCGTGCCGACGTCACGCACGGTTTCCGCTGTCCTTCCGACCGGGAACCGCGGCGCGTCGAACCCGCAGTCGGTGCACTCACGCTCGAGTACCCATGTCCAGTTCTTCCCGTCGGGGACGATTTCCTCGCTCATCACGCGCCACCGTAGGCGGTAACATGGAGAGCGAAGGGGAGTATCCCAGCAGGGCAACCTGCTCACCGGCGTCGTCAATACGGCTCGCGCCCGGCCCGGTGGAGAGGGAGAGACCTTCGGACCAACCCATGTCGATCCGAAGGACCCCCGATGTCGATACTCATTGACCATTCCCCCGTTCATGCCCGCACCGGCGATGACGTCGCCCTCGAGATGGGCGTCGACCCCGCGACCGGCCTCACAACCGCCGAGGCGTCGTCCCGTCTCGCGCGCACCGGCCCCAACCTGCTCGCCGAGGCGGCCCGTCGCCCCGCGTTCCTGCGGTTCGTGGACCAGTTCCGCGACGTGCTCATCCTCATCCTCCTCGGCGCCGCCGTCGTCAGCTTCGTCGTCTCCGGCGAGGTGAAGACGCCCGCGGTCGTCCTCGCCGTCGTCCTCCTGAACGCCATCATCGGGTTCGTCCAGGAGCAGAAGGCCGAGGCTTCGCTCGAGGCGCTGAAGAAGATGCTCTCCCCCAGCACCCGCGTGCGCCGCGGGGGCGAGACAGTCTCGGTCCCCACCGCGGACATCGTCCCCGGCGACATCGTTCTCATCGAGGCCGGCGACAGGGTTCCCGCCGACGGCCGCCTGGTCGTCGCGGTGAACACGGAGATCGACGAGTCCGCGCTCACCGGTGAGAGCCACCCCACGACGAAGTCGACCGACGGCGTGCCCGACCCCGATGCCCCGCTCGGGGACAGGTCGTGCATGGCGTACATGAACACCACGGTCACGCGCGGGCGCGCCGAGCTGCTGGTGACGGGCACGGGCATGTC
>RFZO01000256.1 GCA_009920715.1 Actinomycetota bacterium
AGACCTTCTCGATCCTGATCGAAGGGCGCCTGGACCGTCTCGAAGGCGGCGCCGACCCGCGCCTTCAGGGGCATTTCGACGACCTGACCGCCGTCACCTACAAGCAGCTGATCAAGACCAGCATCAAGTTCCTGTGGGTGCTGGCGCAGGGCAACGAGCTGCCGCTCGGCACCCGCGAGGTCTTCGTCCAGGAGATGAAGACGCTCTACGACACCAAGAAGAAGCTTGCCGAGGAGCGCTACGCGTCCCGGCTCGACGACGACGCCAAGCGGAACCTGCACGTCGCCGAGGAGATCCTGACCGAGATCATCGACAAGGCGCCGAGCCTGCTGCAGTTCCCGCGACCGACGGAGGCGGTACCGCTTGCGCCGTTTGTTGCGCTGCTGGGGCTTCTGACGGTGACGACGCCACCCGAACGCGTGCGGCTCGTACGAACTCGGTCCGCGCTTGCGAGGCCTGTACGCGACGATGTCGGACTCGACCGAGTCACCACCGTCGTCCGAGGCCTCGACGTCGGCTCCCGTCATCGTGCGTCGGGTCAGGTACCCGTAGTCGTCCTTCGACGGACTGCCGTACTGGTCCCCCGGCACGGGCTTCGTGCGGGACTTCTCGACCGTGCCGGAACCCGACGACGGCCCGTTGAAGGTACCGTAGGGCAGGGCGCGCTGGCCGACCCCCTGGGCCTTGTCGGCGGGCTTACCGTCCTTCGACACCGAGTTCGGGGTCGCCGACCCCTCCGGCAGGACCTGCTCCTTCTCCCGGTCGGAACCGGACGGCAGGCCCGACACCGACTTCTCGGTGCGGAACGTGCTCTGCTGGAACTGGTCGCCGGGTGGCTTGCTGTACGCGATGCGCCTCATGCGTCGCAGCCCCCGTCGCCAGGGGGCGGGGGCTGCGCCTCGCCGTCCCAGAACACCGTGATGACCTTGATGGCGTCGGAACCGACGAGGTCGAGCGCGATGGTCAGGCCGGAGCGCCGGTCGGTGTACCGGACCCCCTCACCACGGGCGATGTCCTCCTCCCACCGCCGGGCGATGGGGGACTGGCGGGACTTCGCGTTCGACCACTCCTTGGCCCACGCGGCGATGGCGGCGCGCACCTGGGGGACGGTGACGCCACGTAGGTCCATGCGGTACTGCGCGTGCGGACCGATGAGCAGCCGCCGCTCGTGCAGGTTGAACGGCAGGGGGGTCCGCACGTTGCGCTCGACGAGGTTCGGCCCGTAGACCTGCGCCGCATCGGGGTTGGACAGGCTGTCGCCGTACTCGATGTCATCCACCAGCTCCTCGCGGAGGTTCGGGTTGTGGACACGGTCGCGGATGCGGTCGATGACGTGGCACGGGCCGCCGGGCCACCCCAGGGGCGGGTCGATGTCCGCGCGGAGGTGTCGGTCGGCCACGCGGGCCGCCGACGTCCGGGCGCGTCCGGTCCCCCCGAACGGCTTGGCGTGCTCCGTCGCGTCGTCGACCACCTTGCGGTCGGTCATCGGAAGCACATCGCGCAGGTGATCGGACCCGAGCACCGACAGGGCGTAGGACGTCCGGTCGAGGTCGCGTTCGAGGTTGTCCAGGCGCGTGGGGACGGCCTGGATGACATCGCCCGCCACCTCGTACAGGTGGTCCCGCTTCTCGGACTTGTCGCACATGGTCAGGGCACGGGTGAGCAGCAAGCGGAGGCGGTGGGCCTCCAACCGTGCGGCAGTCACACCTTCGGTGAGGAGCGCCCATGCGGCTTGGCTACTCGCTGCGTTCCGTTGCACTTTGGTGTCTCTCCTTCACGACACCGGGGCGTATAGGACGGCTACCCCCGCAGACCATCGGCGACGTGCTTCTTCACGGTGTCCGTCTCGACGGCCAGGATGGCGTTCAGGTACACGGGGTCGTCGCGCTTCGCGATGGCGGCCTTGACGCGGGTGCGCCAGGGGGCGGCGAGGTCCCACTCGAACCCCGGCACGGCGAACTTCGCGAGGGCCATGCGGGCCTTCGCGGCGTCCACGCCCGCGAGGTCGGCGTCGGACTCGGGGTCGTCGATCAGGTCCCCGAACAGTCCCGTGATGTCGTCCTCGTCGGCCTCGGCGGCGGACGCGACGGCCGCGACCTCGTCCCTGGCCACGGGGGGTGCGGCGGGTGCGGACGCGACCGACGCCACGCGGGCACGGCGGGCCACCTCCGCCCGCTCCTCGGCGGTCATGCCGTCGTGCCCGTCGCCCGCACGACCGGGGGCGGGACGACCCGTGGACTGGGCCTCGGGAAGGATGTCCTCGAGTTCGTCGCCGGCGGCGGCCTCCTGCACGTCGCCCGTGGCGACCGGGGCGCGGGTGACCTTCGCCGTCATGTTGTCGAGACGGCTGATCTCCTGACTGACGGAGGACGAGTCGGTCAGCACGGTGTGCTGCTTCGCGGCGATGCGGACCTTGCCGACGGCCACACCCTCGTCGGACGCGGCGGCGGCGGACGCCTTGTCACCCCCCGTCGCGCGGCTGCGGGCCTCGTTGGTGGCGAACCCGACCGTGCGCTCGTCGTCGTCGATGGCCTGGACGACCTTGCGCT
>RFZO01000257.1 GCA_009920715.1 Actinomycetota bacterium
CTCGCGCGACGTGATGGGGCCCGACGCACTGCTCGCCCCGGAGCAGATGGTGGTGCTGGAGACTGACCCCACGGAGGCACGCCGCATTGCGCGTGCGGGGATGAAGATCTACCTGGGCCTGCCGAACTACGCGAACAACCTGAAGCGGCTCGGCTTCACCGATGCCGACATCGTCGACGGCGCGAGTGACCGGTTGGTCGATGCGATCGTCGCATGGGGCGACGAGGCCAGGATCGCCGCTCGTGTGGCCGAGCACCATGCGGCCGGCGCCGACCACGTGTGCGTGCAGGTCCTCACTGCCGACCCGCGCACGGCACCCGCAGAACAGTTCCGACGCCTGGCCCCGGCCCTGCTGGGCAAGTGACCCACCGGCCCGCGGTGCTCAGGGGATGATGAAGATCTCGGCGCGGCGGTTGAGCGCCTGCTGGGATTCCTTCTTCGACGTGCTGACCGCCTGCGTCGCGCCGTAGCTCTGGATCGCGATCAGCACCGAGACCCCGCGTCCCCGCAGCAGGGACCGCGCGGCCATCGCGCGCTTCTGGGACAGCTGGGTCATCTTCGCGGTCTCGCCGCCGGCATTGCCGGTGTGGCCGGTCACGAGAATCGCGTCGGCCTTCCGTGCGTCGGACGTGATGTTCGCGATGCGGGCCCTGGCGGTGGGAGTGGTCAGTGCGGTGCCGTTGCGGAACTGAACGACGGTCGGCGGTGCGACCTGCACGACCACGTCGGACAGCAAGGGCGAGCCGTCCGTGACGGTCGTTCCCAGGGTTGCCGAGACCCTGCCGTTCCTGCGGAGCGTGATCTGCGCCCTGCAGCGTCCGGTCGACATCATGACGAGGTTCCGTCCGGCGCCGAGACAGGTGCGGGGCGTGAGCGAGTCAATGACGTAGGTCTTCTCGGCGCCGGAGCTCATCACGCGGACAGCCGTCATCACCGCACTGGTGGCAGCCACATTGTCGGGGAAGAGGGCGGCGGGCACGGGTGCCGCGGTGGTCGGTGCGGACGGCGCAGTGGTGCCGGACGTACCACGTGCCACCGTGGTGGTGGTCGCGGGCTTCCTGGTGTTGCCCTGGTTCTTGAACGAGCTCCACGGGGTTGTCGTGGTGGTTGTGGTGGTCGTGGTGGAAGCCGCCTTCGCGCGTTGCATCGCGTCGACTGCGCCGACCGGCGGGGTGCCCGGCATCGACGGCCCGGTGAAGTACACGCCGTAGAACTTGCCGGCGGTGAGGCCGGGGTTGCCGAGGTTCACGTTGATCATCGCAAAGTCCTTCGTGGTGAAGGCCTTGCCCTTCCATGTCGCGGCGGTGGGGCACTTCGAGAGGTTGACGAGATTGGTGCCGATGGGGCCGTTGCCTGTGATGGACGTGCCGTCGGCGGACATCTCGTAGAGGAGCGCGTACAGCTCGTACTTGCCGCCGCCCGGGGCGAGGCAGGTCATCGACACCCTGAACTCGGTGAGCGGACCGGTCACGTTCGCGCGGAACACCTGACCGAAGGAGTTTGCGTTGAAGCAGTCGAAGAGCGTGAGCGGGGCCTTGCCGAGGTCACCGGCACCGCTCGTGGGCGAACTGCATCCCGTGTTTGCCGCGGGCATGCCTCCCACGTAGGTCGGTGGATTCGTCCAGAAGCTGATGAACCGCGCCGCACGGGACGCCGAGAACTGTGCGGCACCGTTGATCTGGTAATCGAACACGAAGTTGCAGGTCTTCGTGGCGGCGGAGAGCGGTCCGCCCGAGCAGTTGTTCGCGGTCACGCCGTCCGCCTCCAGGAACGAGGCGCTGTGTCCGGCCGGGTTCTTCGCATCGTCCCAGGAGAAGTCGAAACCGACGTTCGCCCCCGAGGGGCCCGCCGGACTCGCTCCGCCGCGCGACGGCACGAGTGACACGAGGGCGGCCGCCACGAGCACCGTGGCCGTCGCGAGTCTCGCTGTGATGTGTCGATGGGTCGCTCTCATGGTTCTCCCGCAATCATGTGCTGTGCCGAACGGTATCCGTCGAGACGATGACTCGTCGCACGCGCGACTCGTCCCACGGGCTTCGCGGGGCCACCGTCCCGCCGAAGTAGATCCACTGGCGGACGCCGAGGGACGAGAGGTACTTGGCGGCGACCTCGGCCCGCTTGCGGGCGAGCGACTGGACCAACCAGACACTCTGGACCTCGGTCGCGGCGGCAAATCCGCTGACGTACACCAATCCACCGCGTGCCTTGACCGTCTCCGCCGATTTCCGGAGAGCGGCCTTTCCGGCAGTGGTCAACGTGGAACTGCCGCGACCGAAGAACGCATAGGGGGCTGTCTCGGCCCCGACCACGCGCACCTGGCCGGCCACGAGGGTCGTGTCGAACGTTCGTGCCTCGGCGATGTTCACTCCCACGGGGCCGCCGGCCGAGATGCCGTAGTCATTCGCGAACTGGACGGCCACCTTCACCTTGCTGCTCGCGAACGGTACGGTCACGGATGTCTCGGGGCTCGTGCTGTCGACCCTGACGGTGACGCGGGCGAGGAGACGCCCGGACCTGGTGGAGACGGAGATGATCGCGTGGGTGACGGG
>RFZO01000258.1 GCA_009920715.1 Actinomycetota bacterium
GTGCAGAAAGCACCAGCCTCAACGGTTGCGGATCTCGCTCAAGGAGGCGCGGATGGTCAGCGCCTCGTACAGGACCTCGGGCATCGCCGAGTTGCGGGCCACCTTCACCCCGAGCCGTACGATGAGCAGTTCGGGAGGGGCGGAGATGTCGACCAGGGTCAACTTCGTCAGCGACACCGGAGCCGCCTCCGACCGCGCATCCGCGTCGAGGATCTCCGTGCCCTGGAGCGCGGCCGTCGCCAGCCACGCCACCATCAGGTCGGCGTCCGTCACGACGCGGAACCCCCAGTCGGCCCCACGTGACACCCGCGCCGCCGTGTGCCGGAGGTGCGACGTGAACCACGCCGGCGACGCCGTCACCCGCATGTCGTTCCCGGTGTGCGCCTGCAGCGGGGACCGGGTTCCCCGGTCCAGGGGTGCCGCACCCGACAGTCCACGCATCCCCCGCTCGAGGTTCGCGACGATCTGCCGCCTCAGGACGCACAGGCACACCTGGGTGACGGGCGGACCCGCCGACCCGTCCTCGACGACCGTGAACCCACTGCCGCCGCATGTGGGGCACGGGTCAACCACGGATGAGCCCCTGTGCGTCGCGGCGGAGGGCCTCGAACAGGTCGTCGATCTCGCGGTCCGCCTTGATGACCTCGTCCCCGGTGTCGTCGTCGCCCTTGATGCGTTTCCCTAATACAGCCTCGACCAGTCCCATTTTCTTCTCCATGACGGTCATCACCCGTTCGTCAACGGTGTTCTCCGCGACGAGGTGTACCGCCAGTACCCGGTCGTGAACCGACCCGATGCGGATCATACGCCCCAGCGTCTGAAGGAAGTCCCCCGCCGAGAACGGCGTGTCGTAGAACACCAGGGCCTTCGCCGCCTGGAGGTTGATGGCGTCGTTGCCCGCCGTCGTGATCCAGATGACCTTCACGTCGGAGTTCGGGTCCTGGAACGCGCGCTGTGCGTCCGCACGCTGGTCCTCCGTCTCAGCACCCGTGACGCGGACGCACTTCACCCCGGCGGCCTCCAACGCCTTGATGCCGATGGTCACCATCCGCTCGAACCGCGTGAACACGATGACCTTCTCGCCGTCGAGGTCGCCCTCGGACACCATGTCGACCAGCGTGTCGAGCTTCTCCGAGTCCCCGTCGCACTGGATGAGGGCGGGGTGGTTCACGATCTCCTGACAGTACGTCACCGCCGTCAGCTTCGTGACCTCCTTCTCCTCCTCGCCGACCTGGAGTAGTCCCGTGAGGGCCTCCTGGTACTTGAGGTGCTGCGTCGCCGTCATCCCGACCTTCACGACCTTCGACGTGAGGGCGGGCAGCTCGGTCGCGACCGCGTGCTTCGGACGCCCGAGGTAGTACGGCTCGATCTTCAGTCGGAACCGCTCGACGTCCGACTTGCGGTACCCGACGACCACGGGCACCTTCCGGCCCCGCCCGATGGGCTGCATCTGCACGATGCAGTAGTCGTTCTGGAACGCCGTCGCCGTCATGCCGAACAGGCCCGGCACGACGACCCGGTAGATGCCGTACCCCTCGACGAGGTTGTTCTTGATGAGGGTCGCCGTCAGCCCCCAGCACCGCTTCGACGTCTGCGGGTTCGACAGGTGCCGCACGACCTGGTGGATCTGCGCCGTCGGGTTCTTCACGACGGTCGCCTCGTCGAGGACCATGACCCCGACGGACCAGTCCTGAAGTTCCGTGAAGTCCTGGACCGCCGTGCGGTACCCCATGACGATGACCTTCGGGCCGACGTGCGCCTTGTACGCCTCGTACGCCTTCCGCCGCTGCGCCGGCGTGCCCTTCGCCGTGAAGGCCTCGACGCCCGTGGTGAACCGCCGGACCTCGTCGGCCCACTGGTTCACGACCGACTTCTTCGTGAGCACCACGACCGTCGTGTCGGGATCACGGTCCCAAAGGTAGCAACAAGCGGCAATACTGCTCAAGGTTTTCCCGAGTCCGGTGTCGTCGCCCACGATGAATCGGGGCATCGACAGTAGGTGCAGGATCATCTGCACTTGGTAGTTGCGGACCTTGAGCGGACGCTCCGTGCCGTCCGACGCGACGAACGTCGTCCGCAGGTGCCGCGACGGCTTGATGCTCAGGTTCTCCCGCGTGCGGATGTCGCGCAGCTTCGCGACCGCAGCCTGCAGAGCCTCGTCCATGGATGCCTCCGCACGACGAATACCCCGCGCGGAGGGTAGGGCACCCCCCGAACTACCGCCGGGTTGAGTACCCGCCCACGTCGACGACGACCCGACCTGGACCGTCCTCGCGGTCGGCGGCGGCGGACAGGTCGGCCTCGATGCGTTCGATGCGTGCGCGGAGGCGCGACTTCACCCGCTCGTCCGTCGACGGGTCGGCGGCGGTGCGCCGCGCCTGGTTCAGGTAGGCACGGAGGCGGGGCAGCCGCTCCGACATCGGGATCTCAGATGCGCGTACGTGGTTCATGCTCGGAATCCTACCGTCGGCGGTCCGACCCGCCACTGGCCGGTGTACCCCGTGCGAACCCC
>RFZO01000259.1 GCA_009920715.1 Actinomycetota bacterium
CCCGTCGGCGGCTCGTCGATCGGTGTTGCCGAATAGAGGACCTCGGCCGGCGGGCTGCTGCCGTAGCTGACGACGAGTGGGTACTTGCCCCTGCCGCTCGAGCCGCTGAAGTCCACCGTGTATGCGGTTGTCCAGTCAGCGGCGATGCGCACCCCGTTCGCCACCAGATTCTCCCACCACTGTCCCCACCCGTCGCCGTACTGCGCCACGCTCGCCATGAGGAACGCGAGTCCGGGGGAGGAGTTCACGGGGTCCTGCACCACCAGTTGCCCCCTGTAGGCGGGCTTCACGAGGTCGTCCATGGACGCAGGCGGCGTTACCCCGCGCGACGAGTACCAGTTCTTGTCGTAGTTGACGCACACGTCGCCCTCGTCGACCGGTTCGTAGGAGTCGAGCAGGCCGGCCCCGCGGGCGCGGGAGATGGTGGTGTTGTCCACGCCCCACAGCACGTCACCCTCCGGGTTGCCCGCGGTGAGGATGGCCTTCGAGATGAGGGTGCCGGAGTCGCCCCCCGTCACCACCTTCACCCTGGCCCCGGTCTGCTGCTCGAACGCATCGAAGATGCCCTCGGCGGGGGTGAACGCGTCGTAGGCGAGAAGGATCACCTCGCCCGGTGTGGCATCCGCCGGCACGGTGTCACCGGCGGGCGGAGTCGTGTCCGTTGACGTCCCGCCGCCGCATGCCGCGAGCACCAGAACCGCAGCGAGCAGTGCCGTCAGTGTCCGGGTGGTGGTTCTCATCGTGTGTCTCCTTCTGTCTCGTCCCCGGTGATGAACGCGATGAGGCTGCCCCCGTGCACGGTGACGTGCGGGGTGCCGGTGGCCACGTTGCTGACGCCGCGCGACGAGGTTGCGACCAGCACGGAACGCTCGAGCGGCCAGGCCAGTCCCGTTGCGGTCACGGTGGCGTCACCGGCGACGGGCAGCAGCGACACCGTGTTACCAGCAGCCGCAGGCAGGTCGGCGGCGTCTCCCGCGCGCAGCACGGTGAACCTGGCGCGGCCGAGCCATCCGTCGATGCTGATGCCCGAGAGCGACGGTGAGGCGAGCGAATGGAGAAGGGCGAACACGTGGTCCGGCCTGTCGCCGCCGCCCGACACGACGGTGATGCGCCCCGCCCCGCGCCGGGCGGCGAGGGTGAGGGCAATTTCGGCGTCGGTCTCGTCCTTGTCGCGCGGGTGCTCCACGATTTCGGCACCGTGCGCGCGTGCGTCGCGCAGGTGGTCCCCGCTGATCGAGTCCAAGTCGCCCACCAGCACGGAGGGGACGGTGCCGTGGGAGACGGCGTGCTCCCAGCCGGAGTCGGCCGCGATGACGAGCGCACCGGCCGCCGCATCCGCGGTGATGTGTGGTCGCGTCCCGGCGTGCGGAGAATCCCCGCCGGTGTAGATGATCGCGTGCTGTGTGCCCATTGCCGTTCCCTCCGCCGGCATTACCCGGATCAGGTTCACGGGTCGGTGAGCGCGTTCACCCTCTCAGCCCGCCGTGCGTGCGAGCTCCCCTTGGTTGTGAATTGGAGGATACCCCGCGCCCGGCCTCAGGCGGGGGGCACCTGCCCGGGTCGTGCCATGTCCGGCTCGAGGAAGATGTACTTGGCGGCGGGGACGACGGCTCGCATCCGTGCCTCAGCGTCGTCGATTGCGCGGCTCACCTCGGCCGCGGGGAGGGCGGGGTCGAAGATGACTTTCGCGGCAACGAGGATGACGTCGGGGCCGAGGTGCTCGGTGTGCATGTAGATCACGTCAGTGACGTGACGCGAGCCGCGAAGGGCCGAATCAAGCGCCCTCAGGTCGTCGGGCCCGGCTGTCTCGCCCATGAGGAGGCTTCTCATCTCGATGCCCAGGATGACCGAGCACCGTGGGGAGCTCCGGCTGCTTGGCCGAACGGATGAACCTCCAGTGGCTCTGGCCGGCCGGCTTCACGTGCGCGGTCTCGCGCACGGCAGTGCGCAGCGAGAACCCCTCGAGGACGATGGCGACGCCGAGGATGCCGAGGGCGATGCCGAGGTTCTCGGTCTCGTGCGGGTGACGAAGTTTCTGGATGCCCTCGTACAGGGCGAACATGCCGCCCATGCTGAACAGGATGAGGGCCACGATGAAGGCCCAGAAGAACCGCTCGCGGGAATGACCGAACGGGTGCTCGGCATCCCGCGGTCGCACGGCGCGGTTGCCGCCGAGGATGAGCAGACCCTGGTTGCCGGTGTCGGCGAGGGAATGGACGGACTCCGCGGCGAGTCCCGCGGACCCGGTGAGGAGGAACCCGACAAACTTGGAGACTGCGATGCCGAGATTGGCGAAGAACGCCGCGATGATCGCGCGTTTGCTGCCGTCCTGCATCACCTCAGGTTCTCACAACCGTGGGTCGGTGGCGTAGTTTCGGGCTCTCGGAACACGGACGGCAAGGGGGACGGTCATGGGGATTCTCGACGGCAAGACGGCATTGGTCACGGGTGGAGGCCGCGGCATCGGTCGCGGCATCAGCGAGGCGCTCGG
>RFZO01000260.1 GCA_009920715.1 Actinomycetota bacterium
CCGCCGTAGTACTCGTAGCCCCACACGCGCGAGAGCAGCATCTCGCGGGTGAACACCTTGCCGGGGTTCTGGGCGAGGAACTTCAGCAGCTCGTACTCCATGAACGTGAGGTCGAGCGGGTTGCCGTTGAACGACGCCTGGTAGGTCTCGAGGTTCAGCACCAGGCCGCTGTGCTCCACCAGGTCGGCCCGCGTCTGTGCGCCGGTGACGAGCAGCATGACCGCGTTCACCGGGTTGTCGCGCTTGCGCAGTGCGCGGGCGAACGCCCATGCGGACTCGGGGTCCTCCTCCGCGGAGATGACCGCTCCGGCCCAGCCGCCCTGCGGCTCGGTCTTGGCTGCCTCGTCGACCGAACCGACTGCCTTCCAGCGGAATCCCGCCAGGTCGAGCGTGCGCGCGAGATCCGGCGACGGAGCCGCCGGGAAGACCACGAGCATGTCGAGGGGGTTCATCGGGCGTTCAGCAACTCTCTCAGATCGACCGCAGGTAGGTCTTCAGCTCGAACGGGGTGACCTGGGTCTTGTACTGGCGCCACTCGCGGTGCTTGTTGCGCAGGAACCAGTCGAAGATGTGCTCGCCGAGCGCCTCGTGCACGAGGGCGGACTCCTCCATGATCCGCAGCGCGTCGTTCAGCGACTGCGGGAGCTGCTGCACCCCGAGCTTGGCGAGCGCGGTGTCGTCCATCTCGAAGAGGTTGGCGTCGGCCTCGGGGGCGAGCTCGTAGCCCTCGCGCACGCCCTTCAGGCCGGCGGCGAGGATGACCGAGAAGGCGAGGTACGGGTTGCATGCCGGGTCTGGCGAGCGGTACTCGATGCGGGTGGCCGACGCGCTGCCGCGCTTCGGCACGGGCACGCGGATGAGACCGCTGCGGTTGTTGCGGGCCCACGTCATGTGCACCGGCGCCTCGAAGCCGGGGACCAGCCGCTTGTAGCTGTTCACCGTCTGGTTGGTGATGGCCGTGATCTCGGCGGCGTGGAACAGCAGGCCCGCCATGAACGACTTCGCGGTGGACGAGAGGTTGTACGGGTCTTCTGGGTCGAAGAACGCGTTGTCCTCCCCCTTGAACAGCGAGAGGTGGAGGTGCATGCCCGAGCCCTGGATGCCCTCTAGCGGCTTCGGCATAAACGTCGCGTGGACGTCGTGCATCGCCGCGATCTCCTTCACGATCATGCGGAAGGTCATGATGCTGTCGGCCATGGTGAGGGCATCGGTGTGGCGCAGGTCAATCTCCTGCTGGCTCGGTGCGTCCTCGTGGAACGAGTACTCGACGGAGATGCCCATCGCCTCGAGTGTGCGGATGGTCTCCTTGCGCAGCGAGGATGCGACGTCGGTGGTGGTGAGGTCGAAGAAGCTGCCCTCGTCGAGCGGCACGGGTGCCTCGCCCGGCTTCGGCGGGGCAAAGTAGAAGTACTCCATGTCGGGGGCGACGAGGAACTCGAAACCCTGCTTCTGCGCGGCGGTGAGGTTGCGGCGCAGCACCTGGCGCGGGTCACCGTCGAACGCGGCGCCGTCGAGGTCGTGGATGTCGCAGAACACGCGTGCCTCGGCACTCTTGCCGTCGACCCAGGGGAGAATCTCGAACGTGTTCGGGTCTGGGATGGCGAGGACGTCGGCCTCCTGCACGCGGCTGAAGCCGTCGATCGATGAGCCGTCGAACGTCATGCCGTCCTCGAGCGCGTTCTCCAGCTCGGCCGGGCTGATGGCGAAGGACTTCAGGCTGCCGAGCACGTCGGTGAACCACAGGCGCACGAGGCGGACCCCGCGCTCCTCGACCGTCCTCAACACGTATTCGCGCTGCTGGTTCAGCATCTCGCTCATCTCCTCAGTCTGCCGATGGAAGCCGGCGGGGGCTACCGGGGTGGCCGGAAGCGTTGTGTTTGCAGGGGGAAACGGCAACGGGGGGCCTTCCGGCCCCCCGCACCATGTCGTCTTGTCCGTTCAGCGGGTCAGCCGCAGACGGTCTCGAGGATGAGACGGGTGACCGTGTAGGGGTCACAGTTCGCGTTCGGACGGCGGTCCTCGGCGTAGCCACGCTTGTCGCGGGCGACCTGCCAGGGGATGCGGACCGAGGCGCCGCGGTTCGACACGCCGTAGGAGTACTTGTTCCACGGGGCCGTCTCGTGCTTGCCGGTGAGGCGGCTCTGGATGTCGTGGCCGTAGTTCTCCACGTGCTCGAGCACGCGGGTGCCCAGCTTCTCGCACGCCGCGATGATCGCGTCGTAGTTCTCGCGCATCGCACGGGTGGAGAAGTTGGTGTGCGCGCCCGCGCCGTTCCAGTCACCCTTCTCGGGCTTGGCGTCGAACGAGATGACCACGTCGAAGTCCTCGGCGATGCGGTGGAGCAGCCAGCGCGCCACGTACATGTGGTCGGAGACGGTCAGTGCGTCACCGGGCCCGATCTGGAACTCCCACTG
>RFZO01000027.1 GCA_009920715.1 Actinomycetota bacterium
GGCATCCGGCTGGACGAGACCTACGAACACCACCACCGCACCACCGTCGACCTCGACGAGAACGGACAGGGTGACTGCCACGTCGCGTTCGCCTTCGTCGCGCACCGCGCAGTGGTCGACGTCGACGTGGAACTCGGCCTCGTCAAGGTGGTTCAGATCGCCACGGCGCAGGACGTGGGAGTGGCGCTCAACCCGCTGTCGGTCATCGGCCAGATCGAGGGAGGCATCGCTCAGGGTCTCGGTCTTGCCGTGATGGAGGAGATCGTGGTCACCGAGGGACGCGTGCGCAATCCCAGCTTCACCGACTATCTCCTTCCCACTGCACTCGATGCACCGACAGTCGTTGCGACACTCATCGAACAGCCGGAACCTCTCTCGCCCCTGGGTGCCAAGGGCGTGGGCGAACCACCGTGCATCTCGGTCACGCCGGCGATCGCCAACGCCA
This sequence comes from Actinomycetota bacterium, assembly GCA_009920715.1. Lineage (GTDB taxonomy): Bacteria > Actinomycetota > Acidimicrobiia > Acidimicrobiales > Ilumatobacteraceae > UBA2093. The sequence continues at coordinate 446 of RFZO01000027.1, forward strand.
TCCGCAACGCAACGGGGAGAGCGATCGACCGGGTCCCGGTACGACCCCAGGACATCTGCCTGCCCTGATCCCTGCCCTGCCGACGGGATCTGATCAGGCCCCGAAGACCTGCCGGGTGTAGTCGTTGCGGAACGTGCGGTCGGGGTCCAGCCGGTCGCGCATGGCCATGAAGTCGTCCCAGCGCGGGTACAGGCCCGACAGTTCCTCCGCTCCCCTGAAATGAATCTTGCCCCAATGGGGGCGGGCATCATGTGCCCGCAGGATGTCCTCGACATCGCGCATGAAGGGCTCGTGCTGCATGCCCTTGTACACGTGAACCGCGATGTAGGCGGACACGCGGCCGTTTGCTGTGGACAGAGGGATGTCGTCGGCGGCCGTGAAACGCACCTCGACGGGGAAGTTGAGCATGTACCCCTTCCGTTCGACCATGGCCTTGATCTCCGTCAGGGCCGGTGCAGCGGCGTCGATGGGCATCGCCTGCTCCATCTCGTAGAACTTCACGAGCCGGGGACTGGCAAACACGCGGTGGCTGAAGTCCGAGTACGTCCGTTCACCGGACGAGGGCAGGGCCTTGGCCAGCTTCGGTATTGCCGAGGGGACAAGCCTGCCGGCCCTGCACACGGCCCCGAATGCGACGTTCTCCATGAAGGTCGTCTCGAACCAGCCGCGGAACCTTGGCAGCGGCTCGCGAGGGCCGTCCGTGCGGTTGTTCCGCTTGGTCAGCGCCCATCCCGTGTGGGGCACCCAGAAGAACTCGAAGTGGTCGTTCTCCCCCACCAGTTCGGGGAGTGACCCGAGAACCCTGTCGAGCCGCATCGGGGCCTCCACGGCCCTCAGAAGGAACGTCGGGACCACGGAGAGCGTGACCTCGGTGATGACACCGAGGGCACCCACCGCCACCCGCGCCACGTCGAGGACGTCGGGATTCTCCGAGGGGCAGGCCGTGACGAGGTTCCCCGCGCCGTCGACGAGGCGCATTCCCCGCACCTGGGTTGCGAGACCCCCCAGACGGACCCCCGTGCCGTGCGTGGACGTGGAGATGGCTCCCGCCACGGTCTGGTACGCGATGTCACCGAGGTTCGGGAGGGCCAGACCCTCCCCGTGGAGCAATTCGTTCAGCCTCCACAGCGGAGTTCCCGCGCCCACGGTGACCGTCATGGCGTCCCTGTCGACGGAGCGGATCCCGCTGAGGCGGCCGATGCGCACCATGACGTCGTTCGACACGGCGGCTCCCGTGAAACTGTGGCCCGAGCCCACAACGCGGACCGCCCGGCCCTGGATGTGGGCGTCCCGCACCAGAGTGGCGAGGGCAGCCTCGTCGGCCGGATCGGCCACAGTCTCAGGCCGGGCCACCTGGTTTCCGGCCCAGTTCGTCCACTTCACGGGCCCATTCTGCCCCGTCCGGGCGGCCGGGGAGGGTGCTCCACTGCAGATGGGGGTTCCGCGGGCGCATAGGGTGTGCGCAGGAGGTTGCAAGTGACAACGACTCAGGTCCCCCATGTGAATTACCTGGTGCTCGGCGACAAGCCGCACCTGGAGGCGAACGAGTGCACCGCGTGCGGTGCCCGCTTCTTCGACCGGCGCAACGCGTGCGCAGCGTGCTTCAAGACCGACTTCAAGAAGGTGTCGGTGCCGACTGACGGCATCGTGAGGTCCTTCACCATCGTCACGTTCGCCTCACCCGGTGTGCCGGTGCCGTTCGTGGCCGCCATCGTCGACTGCGGAGGGACCAGCGTGCGCGGGAACCTCATCAACGTCGACCCCACACCGGAGAAGGTCACCCTCGGCATGAAGGTGCGCCTCGCCACGTACTCGCTCGGCGCCGACGACAACGGCGTGGAAGCCATCGGGTTCGGCTTCGAGCCGGCCTGACACCACCGCACAACGACACAGAGACAACAACAAGGAGACGATCACAATGGCAGCAGACGACATCTACATTCTCGGAATCGTGATGACCAAGTTCGGGAAGCACCCGGACAAGGACACGGTTGACCTCGCGGCAGAAGCCGCAATGGGCGCATTGAAGGATGCCGGGGTCTCCATGGCCGACATGGGCGTGCTCGCTGCTGGTTGCCTCATGGGCCAGGGCGGCATCGGACAGCAGATCCAGAAGCAGGTCGGCCAGACCGGCATCCCCGTCTACAACGTGTCGAACGCATGCGCGACGGGTGCCACCGCACTGCGCACCGCCATCATGGCCATCAAGGCCGGCGAGACCGACATGGGCCTCGCTGTCGGCGTGGAGAAGCTCGCAGGAGTCGGTCTGCTGGGCGCACGCCCCGCTTCCGCATCCAAGGAGTGGACCCCCTCCGGCCGCTTCGGGGCGGTCACCGGCACCGACGGCCGCATCGGCACCGACAACATGCCCGGCACGTTCGCTCAGGTCGGCATGGAGTACGGCCACAAGTACGGCGGCGCGACGTTCGAGCTGTTCGCGAAGATCGCCGAGAAGAACCACGCCCACTCCACCCTGAACCCTCTCGCCGCGTACCAGAAGCGGATGACCCTCGACGAGATCATGAACGACGTGATGATCGCCTACCCGAACACACGGTCGATGTGCTCGGCAAACTGCGACGGCGCGGCCGCCGCTGTGGTCGTCAGCGGTGAGAAGCTGAAGACCCTGTCGAAGGAGCAGCAGCGCAGGGCCATCAAGGTGTCGGCGTCGGTCCTCACGAGCGACCCCTACCAGGAGGCCTGCCAGGTCCTTCCCGACGTGAACACCCTCACCCGTATCGCGGCCAAGAAGGCCTACGAGCAGGCTGGCGTCAGCCCGGAGGACCTCGACCTCGTCGAGCTCCACGACTGCTTCGCCACCGCGGAGCTGGTGCACTACGACAACCTCATGCTCTGCCCCGAGGGCGGCGCCGTCGACTTCTTCAACTCGGGTGCCACCTGGCGCACGGGCAAGACGCCGGTGAACGTGTCCGGCGGACTCGAATCGAAGGGACACCCCATCGCGGCAACCGGCATCGCCAACATCTGGGAGGTCTGCCATCACCTGCGTGGTGAGGCCGGCGACCGCCAGATCGAGGGTGCGAAGGTCGGCCTAGCGCACGTCATCGGTCTCGGATCGGCGTGCGGCGTCCACATCCTCGAGAAGTCGGCCCTCTGACCGGACTCCTCCCCTCCGGGGGCACCGTCGCGGCCGGCTTCGAGCCGGTCCGTGACGCATTCGAGAACAACTTCGCCGAGCACGGGGAGATCGGTGCGTCCGCCTGTGTGTCGGTGGAAGGCCGCGTCGTGGTCGACATCTGGGGCGGGTGGTCACGCCCCGATCACTCCGCCCCATGGGAGGCGGACACGCTCGTCAACGCATTCAGCGTGGGCAAGGGTCTCACGGCAATCGTCGCCGCAATGCTCGTCGACAGTGCGGCGCTCTCCTACGGGATGAAGGTGTCATCCGTGTGGCCCGAGTTCCGCGGCGGTGGCAAGGAGGACCTCACGCTCGCGGCCTTGCTCGGCCACAGGGCCGGTCTGCCGGCCGTGCGCGAGACTCTGCCGCCCCTGTCGATGTACGACTGGGAGCTGATGTGCACCTCGCTCGCCCGCACTGACCCGTGGTGGAGACCCGGGTCGGCGCACGGTTATCACGTCAACACCTTCGGCTTTCTCGTCGGCGAGGTCATCAGGCGGGCAACGGGCCGTTCGGTCGGGCAGCTGTTCGGGGAGTTCTTCCGTCTGGGCCTGGGGGCGGACGTGCACCTGGGCCTGCCCGACGCCGAGCACCACAGGGTGGCCGAGTTCGAGTGGCCACCGGGCGGCATCACGCAACCGACCGACACCGGTGCCTTTGACCGGGACCAGCTGCTCGCATTCAACACGTACAACAACCCGATCGGCACCTCGGGCGGTGGCACCGTGAACACACCGGAGTGGCGGCGAGCCGAGATACCGAGCACCAACACCCACGCGACGGCACGGGGGGTGGAGCGCGTGTACCGCGAACTCGCAGCAGCGGGGGGATCGCTGCTCAGCGAGGCCGGCGTCCGGAATGCCGTCGCGGAGGTGTCGAACGGTCACGATGAAGTGCTCGGGAGGAACTCGCGGTTCGGCATGGGGCTGCAGATTCCGATCCCCGAGAGGGGCTTCGGCCCGAACAACGAGGCGTTCGGTCACTACGGAGCCGGGGGGTCGATGGGGTTCTGCGACCCCGTGGCCGGGGTGGCGTTCGGGTACGTCATGAACCAGATGGGACCCAGATGGCAGAACCCGCGCAACAGGGCCCTGATTGACGCCCTGTACTCGTGTCTCTGACACTCACCCGTCGCCGCCGTTGTGGGACGATTGACGGGTGACGGCGACGGGGAGCATCAGTGCCTCGCAGTTGATGGCCATCAGACCGTTCAGGCTCCTGTGGTCCAACAGTTTCCTCTTCACGCTGGTGCAGAGCACGCAACGGTTCGCCTTCGTGTGGCTCGCGCTCGGGCTCGGCGCACGGTCCGATGCCAGCGGTCTGATCCTCTTCGTCATGGGGATCCCGGCTCTCCTCATCTCGCTTCCCGTGGGTGTGCTGTCGGACCACTTCAACCGTCGCGTCATCCTCATTACCAGTCAGATCGGCGCCCTGGTGGTCGCGGCCGGGACGGCCGCTCTCGTCACCCTGGACATCATCACCATCCCGCTCGCGGTTGCCTGCAGTTTCGCGAGCGGCATATTCATCGCCCTGGGCTCACCCGTTCGCACCGCAATCGTGCCCACCCTGGTGCCCCGTGAGCAGCTGGTCGGTGCCATCGCCACCAGCACCATCGGCAACAACATCGCCCTCATCGTCGGGCCGGCAACCGCGGGACCGATGATCAAGGCCTGGGGTATCCAGGGGGCTTTCTGGTTCCAGGCCGGCCTCTACGCACTCGGACTGCTCGCGCTTCTCCCCCTCGAGTTGCCGCCGTCCCACAACACCGAACGGAAGAGACTCAGGTCGGAGATTCTCGGCGGGATCATCTTCATCCGGGACAGCCGGGCGGTGCGCTCCTTTTTCGTGCTGCTCGGGTGCTCCGTCATCTTCATGATGAGCCCGTGGATTGTCCTCGGACCTCAACTCGCCAAGGAGGAGGTCGGCGCATCGGGCAGCCAGACGACACTTCTTTTCGCGCTCCTGGGCGTGGGACAGTTGGTGACGTCGATGGGCATCATGCGCTGGAACCACGTCATCAGGCAGAAGGGCCTGTGGTTCATGTGCGGCCTGTGCTGGGGCTCCTCGGTCCAGATGCTCCTGGGACAGTCCTTCAGCATCCCGTCGATGGCGTTGTTCCTGTTCATGTGGGGCCTGGGGGGCGGGTTCTACATGAACCTCAACCAGACTCTCATCCAGAACAACACACCCCCCGACGTCATGGGGCGCGTGATGGCCATCCAATCGCTCCTCATGTCGGGGCTCGCCCCTGCCGGTGCGCTCCTGGTGGGTGTCATCGCCCGCAGGATCGACTCAGTCCCCCTCACGTTCTCGGCATGCGGGGCGCTGATGCTCGCGTCAACCCTGTACTTCCTGTTGTTCCACCGCCACCTGCGCCCGATGGCGTGAGTCACGGCTCCACGTGGAGCAACAGGGTGTCGGCGTCGGATCGCGGGCTGGTCCTCGAGGCGCAGATGACAACCCTCTGCCCGCTGGTGATGTGCATGCTCTCCCGCGCCGCGCGCATGCCGTCCTCGATGGCTCGTGTCATGGACGCATCGCGCGACTGGACGACAGGACACACGCCCCACGCGATCCTCAGGCGGCGGGCCGCGGAAGCCTCGGGGGTCACGGCGATGATCGGCGCCGACGGGCGGCAGGCGGCGAGCAAGCGCGCCGAATAGCCTGTGTAGGTGAGAGACAGCACCCAGTCGGCGCTGGTTCGCTTAGCCAGCGCCGCTGCGGCGGCCGTCACGGCTGCCGTCTGCGGGTTCTCGTCGGCAAAATGGTTCGGCATCGAGACGGTCTTCTCGGCCACTTCACAGATGCGCCCCATCGACTCGACGGCCAGCGGCGGGTTGTGACCCACTGCGGACTCGGCGGAGAGCATCACCGCGTCGAAGCCGTCCCGCACTGCCGCGCTGACGTCGGCAACTTCGGCCCGCGTCGGCCTGCCGGACGTGATCATCGACTCCAGCATCTCGGTGGCACAGATGCTGATGATCCCCATCTTGAGGGCGGTCAGGGCGATGCGATGCTGGGAGGTCGGGAGCTCTTCATAAGGAAGTTCCACACCGAGGTCGCCCCGGGCCGCCATCACCCCGTCGCTCACCCGGCAGATGTCCTCAAGTCGCTCCAGCGCCTGGGGCCTCTCGATCTTGGCGATGATGAGCATCTCGGGCCCCACCATCTGGCGCACCCGCGTCACGTCGTCAGGATGCTGCACGAAGGAGATGGCAACCATGTCCGCCCCGCTCGAGCGCGCGGTCTCGATGTCGTCGATGTCCTTGGATGACAGCACCCCGCCGAACACCTCTGTGTCGGGAAGGTTCACGCCCTTGTTCCGCCGCAGCAGGCCTCCCCGGACCACCGTCAGGTCGACCTCTGCGCCGCCGAGCCTCGCGATACGGCACTCGAGGCGGCCGTCGTCCATCAGCACCCTGTGCCCCACCTGCAGGCCGAGGTCCTCGGACCGGCGCAGTCCCGTGTCGAGACCGAGAATGTCAGTTCCCATGGTGACCGTCCCGCCCGTGACGAGGGTTGTCTCCTCGCCCGAGTAACGCATCTTCGGACCCTGGATGTCCACCAGGACTGCGGCGTCGGGTGCCGCTGCCCGGACGTCAGCAATCACTCCACGGAGCGCCTCGGTGGTGAGGTGAGAGCAGTTCAGCCTCAGGACGTCGGCTCCCGCCCCCACGAGGGCCGCAATTCCCTCTCGTGTCGAGCTGGCCGGTCCCACTGTCGCGACGATCTTTGTTCTTCTCATCGGTGCTCCGGTGGAGACCCTAGTTGCCGAGAGTCGATGAGGGTGGCGACTCACCGAGCGGACGGATGTCACTGTCGGTCGTGGGACCGGCATCCCCGCGCATCTCGCGCGTACCGTCGTCCCATGCTCCCGAAGCGGATCGTCGCTCCAGTCGTCCTTCTTCTCGCATCCGCGAGCACACACGTGCCCGTGAGCCGCGCAGGCGACGCGCATTCCCGGACCGTCACCACTGCGTCGCTTCCGGCAGCAGAAGGCGAGCGCGGCCCGAGGGGCTTCACCGGTCCAGCCGGGCCGCGCGGGCCGCGCGGCTACCGCGGGTACAATGGTCTCAACGGATGGAACGGACCCACCGGCGCAACAGGCCCTACAGGGAGCAGCGGCGCAACCGGACCACAGGGAATCCAGGGCGTGCAGGGCGTGACGGGTTCGCAGGGACCGCAGGGTGCAACCGGAGCGAGCGGACCGCAAGGCGACCAGGGACCGGTCGGGCCTGCCGGAGAGGCGGGCCAAACGGGACCTGCGGGAGCAACCTGGACTCCCTCGGTCGGGGTCTTCTACGACACATCGATCCAGACCCTTGTTGCCGCCAACGAGTCCCAGCCAATGACCCTGAACCAGGTCACGGACGGGTCAGGCGGTGTCGTGGCGCGCGGAGTCTCCGTGCAGGCTCCGGGCCGTATCACCGTGTCGGCTGCAGGAACGTACAACATCCAGTTCTCCGCCCAACTGGACAAGACGGATGCCGGTACTGATCTGGTGAACATCTGGCTGGCCCTGAACGGGCAGAACAACCCGATTGAATGGACGAACACTGAGGTCGCCGTGAGCAGCACGGGCAAGTCCGTTGCGGCGTGGAACTTCGTTCTCGATCTTGCGGCCAGCGACTATGTGCAACTCATGTGGTCATCACCCGATTCAGCGATGAGGCTCTTCTCCCAGCCGACACAAATCGCCCCGGTGAGACCGGGGATTCCCTCGCTGATAGTGACCGTCACGCAGGTGGCATGACGGTAGGCGTGGGCACATCAACGTTGGTGTCGAAGGGGGGACTTGAACCCTTCCGCGCCCGCACGAGACGTGAACGGAGCGCTGGCGCCGGTAGGCGTGGGCACATCAACGTTGGTGTCGAAGGGGGGACTTGAACCCCCACGCCCTAACGGGCGCCAGCCCCTCAAGCTGGTGCGTCTGCCTATTCCGCCACTTCGACGAGGAACGCTCAGGCTACCGAGGCAGGACTAGGAAGCCAAAAGGAACGCGAGTGCGACGACCGTGAAAAGCCACACCGTGGCGAGCACTGCCGTGATCCGGTTGAGGTTCTTCTCTGCCGCCGCAGACCCGAGAGCAGCCCCGGAGGCCCCGCCGAACATGTCCGAGAGACCGCCGCCCTGGCCGCTGTGGAGCAGGACGCCGGCGATCATGGCGAACATGGACACCACGTTTATGACGATGGTCAGGTACATCACGAAACTGCGCACGGCTGGGAATCCTAACGGCGCTACGACCGGGTTCCCCGCAGGGACACGGGCGTGCTGTCCGGAAAGTGGCATGCCACTTCGTGACCCTCTGAGATGGTCGTGAGAACGGGCTCCTCGGCCGCGCAGATTTCGGCCGCCTTCGGGCACCTCGTGCGGAAACGGCAGCCGGACGGCGGGTTGATCGGGCTCGGGACGTCCCCCGTGAGGATCATCCGGTGACGCTGACGCTCCACAACCGGGTCGGGCTCGGGCACAGCCGAGAGGAGGGCCTCGGTGTAAGGGTGGGCGGGAACAGCGTGGAGTTCCTCGGATGGTGCGACCTCGACGATCTTGCCCAGGTACATCACTGCGATGCGGTCGGAGATGTGGCGCACCACTGACAGGTCGTGGGCAATGAAGAGGTACGACAGACCCATCTCGTTCTGCAGGTCCTGCAGCAGGTTGATGACACCCGCCTGGATGGAGACGTCGAGAGCGGACACCGGCTCGTCGAGGACGAGGAACTTCGGCCTCAGCGCGAGAGCCCGGGCGATGCCGATCCTCTGGCGCTGCCCGCCCGAGAACTCGTGCGGGAACCTCGACGCGTGGTCCGGGGAGAGACCCACCAACTCGAGCAACTCGGCGACCTTCGCACCGTGGTCCCCCGGTGTTCGGTGGATGTCGAGTGGCTCCGAGATTGCCGAACCCACCGTCAGTCGCGGGTCGAGAGACGCATACGGGTCCTGGAACACGATCTGCATCTCGCGCCTGAGGGCCCGCAGTTCTTCCTTGCGCATCCCCACGAGATCGCGGCCCCGGAACCGGACCGTGCCGGAGGTGGGCTCGATCAGACGGAGCACGCACCTCCCGATGGTGGACTTGCCCGAACCCGATTCACCCACGAGCCCGAGCGTCTCGCCGGAACCCACCCCGAACGACACGCCGGACACGGCGTGCACGGTCTGGTCGACCGAGCGGATGCCCGTCACGGTCTTCACCTTGAACTCCTTCACGAGGGAGGAGACCTGCAGCAACTGGTCAGCGCTCACTGCCTGCTCCCCTGCAGCTCGGAGGCCCTGATGCACGAGGTCTCGGTGGCACCCACGCGCACCAGTGCCGTCCCGGCGGACGCGCAGGCATCAGTCGCGTGCTCACAGCGCGCCCGGAACGCACAGCCGGACGGGGGGGAGATCATGTTCGGCGGGGCACCGATGATGGGCTTCAACCGCTCGCGGTTCGCGCTGGGCAGGGAGGAAAGCAGTCCGCGCGTGTACGGGTGGTTCGGCGCCGCGAAGATGTCGTTGACCAGCCCGCGTTCAGCGGTGTTCCCCGCGTACATCACCTCCACCCTGTCGGCGATGCGTGCGACCACTCCCAGGTCGTGGGTGATGAACACCACGGCCGTCCGGAGCTGTTGGCGGACGTTCTCGATGACCTCCAGGATCTGGGCCTGGACCGTCACATCCAGGGCGGTGGTGGGCTCATCCGCGATGAGAACGTCAGGATCGTTCGCAATGGCCATAGCGATCATCACGCGCTGGCGCATGCCGCCCGAGAACTCGTGCGGGTACTGCTTCGCCCTCACGTCGGGCTGGGGCAGGCCCACAAGGTCGAGCAGCTCCACCGCCCGCGAGTGGGCCGCCTCGCGCGACACATCCTGGTGGGCCTGGATCATCTCCACGATCTGGGCCCCGATGCGATGCACGGGGTTGAGAGCCGAGAGGGGGTCCTGGAAGATCATGGCGATCTTCTTGCCTCTCTGGGACCGAACCTGATCCGCACGCACACCGATCATCTCGGTTCCGGCCACGACCGCCGAACCAGTCACCGTTGCTGTGTCGGGCAGCAGTCCCATGATCGACAGGAAGGACACGGACTTTCCCGAGCCCGACTCCCCGACGATCCCGACGAGCTCTCCGGGCTGGACATCGAGGGAGACCCCACGCACTGCCTGCACCGTTCCTGCGGGCGTGCGGAACGACACCCGCAGGTCCTTGATGGACAGCACCGGGTCCATCAGCGCCCTCCCCCGTGCTTTGGGTCGAATGCATCCCGCAGACCGTCGCCGATGAAGGAGACGCAGAGGGTTATCACGAGGAGGGCGGCAAAGGGGTACAGCGCCAGCCACCAGTACCCGGCGCGCACCGCGGACTTGGAGCCCGCAACCAGAAGCCCCAGCGATGTCGCACCTGTTCCCGGGTCGGGACCGTAGCCGAAGAGGGACAGCGTCGCCTCGCTCACGATGGCGCCCACCACACCGAGACTGAGCGACACGAGCATCGGGCCGATGGAGTTGGGCAGGAGATGGCGGATGATGATGCGCGCATTGGAGGCACCCAGCGCCCGTGCCGCCTCGATGAACTCGCGTTCCTTCAGCGAGAGCACCTGTGCCCGCAGGACTCGGGCGACACCCATCCACCCGAACACGGCAAAGAGGAACACCATGAACCGGATGGAACTCGGTTGCCCGACAATGACAGTGATCCAGCCCACCGCACCGAACATGTTGCGGACCACGAGAAGCGCGACCAGGAAGGGAAACGCGAGGAAGACATCGGTGACACGCATGACGATGTCGTCGAAGAGGCCTCCCTTCAGCCCTGCCACGGCACCGATCAGGGAGCCAAGGGCCAGGGAGAACACAGCGGATGCGAGCCCGATGATGAGAGAGACACGCACCCCGTAGAGGACGCGGCTGTACACGTCCCGCCCGATGATGTCCGTGCCGAACCACGCGAAATCAGCGGGAGGCAGGTTCTGGTTGGGCCCCTTCGAGATGTCGAAGACCTGCTCGTTCACCCCGTACCTCGCGGTCCACGGCGACAGGAGCACCCACAGCACGAGGAGGGCGAGGACGAACACGGACACGACAGCAGCCTTGTGCGTGAGAAAACGGCGGTACGCCAGCCTTCCGGGAGACAGCGACTCGGCCGTCAGCCCGACTGATGCGTCGAGGGAGGAAAGTTCCGACTCAGCCAAGACGAATCCTCGGGTCGAGCTTCGCGTACGCAATGTCCGCGAGCAGGTTGAAGGTGACCACGGAGCCGATGATGACGACCATCCACGGCATCAGCTCAGGGAAGTCTCCGTTCCCGTAGGCCACCAGGAAGAAACGGCCCATGCCCGGGTACTCGAAGAGCCCCTCCGTGATGATGAGGCCGCCCACCACCGCACCGACGTCGAGGAACGCGAGGGTGGTCACCGGAATCAGTGCGTTGCGGAGGGCGTGATGAACCAGCACCCGCCGCTCGGAGATGCCCTTCGAGCGGGCCGTGCGCATGTACTCACTGTTCAGCACATCGAGCAGGGAGGCGCGCATGTAGCGCGAGTAGACGGCAATCGACTGGATGGCCACGACCACCACGGGCAGTGCCATGTGCTTGATCATGAGGAAAAGGTCGAATCCCTGGTGCCCGGGCGGGTACACACCGGACACCGGGAACAACGCGTACCCGAACCACTTCTGCCAGTACACGGCGAACAGCAGCTGCAGCAGCAGAGCCGACACGAAGGGCGGCACGGCCAACCCGACGAGGGCCCCGGAGTTCACGAGCGTGTCCCGGAGCCGACCGGGGCGAAGCGCGGCCAGCACACCGAAGGCGTTGCCCACAAGGATGCCGACCATGGAGGCAACCAGACCGAGCCGGATTGAATTGGCAAGAGCATCCTTCAGGTGGGGCCACACTTCGCGGCTGCCCTTGATGCTGCGGGGCCAGTCGAGCGTGATGAACCCCCACAGCCACTGGAAGTAGCCCCGGACGTACCCGAACGCCCCGCTGTACAGACCGTTCGCGGCGATGTACTCATCGACCTTCTTCTTGGACACGCGGATGTTGGTGCGACGGTAACTCGCGAGAGGGTCGGTCCCCAGACGCAGCGCCACGTAGACGAGGAACGTCACAAGGATGAGGGTCGGAAGCAGCCACACCGCGCGGCGCAACGCGTAACGAAGCATGCCCTCCCCCTCGTCGAACGATCAATGTCCCCGGGCCACGGGACGGAATCAGGCCCGAACGGGGCGTGGGTGCGGGGCTCTTGCGAACCCCGCACCCACGTTGAATCCCGTCGGCTTGCGCCGTGCTACTTGGTCTCGACCTTGGGTTCGGACTTGAGCAGCTCGGTCACGACGTACTTGCCGTCGTTGGTGGTGCGGTACGCACCGGGCATCAGCACGTTGGCAACCGTCCAGACGTACCAGGACGAGTTGGCGCACTCGGTCACCGGGTTGAGGCAACCCGGCCACTGCTCGGCACCGATGACGATCTGGCCGTCCCCGTCGAGGTCCTTCCACTGGTAGGTGTCGTTGAACGCCGCATAGTTGTTCAGTTCACCCTCGACGTTGTCCACCCGGTCGGTGCGGTATGCGCCCGACTTGGGGAACTGGAAGAGCGGGATGAGGATGTGGTCCTTGTCCATCTCGACGATTGCCGTCTTGATGAGCTCGGTGCGCTTGGCATCGTCCACTTCCTTGTCCGAGTCATGAAGCGCCTTGGTGGCGGTCTCGTTTGCCCAGCCCTGGAAGTTCTGGCCCTTCTGGTTGTTCGCCTCGGTCGGGATGTTGTCGCTGGTGAAACTCGGGACCAGGTAGGCCGGGTCCGGCGGGGCGGTGCTGATGTACATCGCCAGGTCGTAGTCCATGCCGGGGAGGCGCTTCTGGAAGTAGCACTCGGCATCACAGTTGTACGCGACGACGTTGAAGCCGGCCTTCTTCAGCAGCGGGATGAGGTACGCCTGGGTGGACTCGCGACGGACGTTGCCCGTGTTGATGACCCATTCGATCTTCGGCGCGACGCCGTCCTTCGCCCACAGGCCCTCGGCGTTCTTCTCGTAGCCGGCATCCTTCATGAGGCCGTCGGCCGCCTTCTGGTCGTACTTGTTGCCGAAGATTCCCTCGGGGCAGTACTGGCCGGGGATCATCGGACCACAGGTGAGCAGAGTCGCATCAGCGGCGATCGGGATGTAGATCTGCTTGAACAGAGCCTCGAGGTCGATCGACTTGTAGAAGGCCTCGCGGACCTTCGCGTCGGCGAAGACACGGGTCTTCTCGCCCTCCGCGGTGGTGTTCTTGCCGTCGACACCGAGGTTCATGTAGAGGGCCTCGTAGTCGCCGCCGTAGTTCAGGACGGTCTTGACGTTGGGATCGGCGAGCTCATCGGTGATGCCTGCATAGAACTGCGGGTAGATGAAGTCGACGGAACCGGCCTTCAGGTCGGTGATCTCGGTTTCCGGACGCGGCACCATGACGAGCTTCTTCAGACCGTCGGCAACCTTCCGGGGGCCCCAGTACTTGTCGTTCGGCACGTACACGACCTGGTCGGCACTCCACGACTCCATCTTCCACTCGGTGCCCGAGTAGTTGAAGGAGGTGCCGAAGTCACCGGAGATGTCCGCGCAGTTGGCTACAGCGGCCTTCTTGATGAGGCCGCCGAACAGACCCTTGTAGGGCGCGTAGAGCTCGCTGAACTTGACGACGACCTGCTTGTCCGAATCGCCTGCCTCGACGGAGGTGATCTTGTCGTACCCGGAGGTGCTGATGGAGCCTGTCGTCTTCATGATTGCGTCAAGGGTGCACTGGAAGTCAGCCACCGTGATGGGTGACCCGTCCTCCCAGACAGCCTCGTCGGCGATGTCGTACGTGATGGTCATGGCCGCGTCGCCGGACGCTCCACCACCGTCTGCTGCGGTCGTGTCCGAGGCGCTGTCACTCCCCCCGCCGCAAGCGGCGAGAAGAAGGACGGAGCCCAGTAGACCGCCGGCGAGCCTGGTGCTCTTCCGGATTTTCCTCACTGGTGACCTCCCTGGTCGGGTTGTGGGGAGGTGACGGGATGACCCGACCGGCGACCCTCCCCGATACGCACGGCACCAAGAACCTAGCACCGAGCGGGTACGACCGAAAAGATGCCCCTATCAGACTCCGGGGCTCTCGTGCAGTCGGTACTGGACAATTCTCGCGAATTCCTCGGGATCGAGGCTCGCCCCGCCCACCAGGGCCCCGTCAATGTCGGGCTGGGACATCAATTCTTGGATGGTTCCCGCCTTCACTGAGCCCCCGTACTGGATCCTGACGGCCGTGGCCGCCTCGGCACCTGCTCGACCCCCCACGGTGGAACGGATCGCAGAACAGACCTCCTGTGCGTCCGCAGGGGTGGCGGTGCGGCCGGTGCCGATGGCCCAGATGGGTTCGTAGGCGATCACGAGACCCCCCACCTGGGCCGGCGAGCAGCCATCTATGGCCGCCGCCACTTGGCCGGTGACCTTCTCCGCGGTCGACCCCGCCTCCCGTTCGGTCAGGGTCTCCCCCACGCAGATGATGGGCGTCATCTTGTTCCGCAGGACGGCCGCCACCTTCTCCCGCACCGTGGCATCGGTCTCGCCGAACAGCTCACGCCGCTCGCTGTGGCCAACGATCACATAGGACACGTTCAGCTTCTGGAGGAACACGGGCGACACCTCACCCGTGAACGCACCCTTGTCATCCTGGTGGCAGTTCTGTGCACCGAGCGCGAACCTGAGATCGTCCGCCTCGATGAGCGTCTGGACGCTCCGGATGTCCGTGAACGGTGGATGCACACTCACGTCCACTGCGTCAAAGTCGTCCTTCCCGACCAGATAGGTCAGCTTCTGGATCAACTGGATCGCCTCGAAATGGTTCTGGTTCATCTTCCAGTTGCCGCTTATGAGCGGTCGACGGGTCTCAACGGGCATTGGGTGCGCCTCTCAGTGCGGCGAGACCGGGGAGATCCCCCAGCTCGAGAAGTTCGAGCGACGCCCCGCCGCCCGTGGACACGTGGTCGACCTCGTCATCGAGCCCGAACTGTGCGAGCGCAGCGGCGCTGTCACCACCGCCGACAACTGTGAAGGCCTTGGTTGCCGCGACAGCCTCGGCCACCGTTCGGGTCCCAGCAGCGAAACGATCGTCCTCGAACATTCCCATGGGCCCGTTCCAGAAGACCGTGCGTGCATCCATGATGACGTCGCTGAACGCCGCGGCAGACCCTGGACCGATGTCCAGCCCTTTGCACCCGTCAGGCAGGCGCACACCGAACGTGGCGAACCGACCGTCACCGTCGAGACCGACGATGTCCTCGGGCAGGTGGATGGGCTTTCCGGCATCGAGCAGGCGGCGACACGTGGCTATTTGGTCGAGCTCGCAGATGGAGTCACCCACCGGGTAGCCGAGTGCGGCGAGGAAGGTGAAGCACATCCCCCCGCCGATCACGAGGGAATCGACCACCTGCAGCAAGGACTCGATCACGCCCAGCTTGTCGCTCACCTTTGCCCCGCCGAGCACGGCCACGAACGGGCGTTTCGGCTTGTCCCTCAGGCCGCCAAGCACCTCCACCTCACGCTCGAGCAGCCTCCCGGCCGCCGACGGCAGCGTGCGTGGAGGCCCCACAATCGACGCGTGGGCCCGATGCGCGGCGCCGAATGCATCGTTGACGTAGAGATCGATCCCCTTCACGAGTGTGGCCACGAACGCGGCATCGTTCTTCTCCTCACCCGCCGAGAAACGCAGGTTCTCCAGGAGTTCCACCCCCGGCGCGAGTTCGGCCAGGCGACTGCGGACCGGCTCCATGGAGTACTTCTGCTCCGGGGCCCCCTTCGGCCGCCCGAGATGGCTGGCGCAGACGACATGTGCACCCCTCTCGGTGAGCCAGTTGATGGTGGGCAGAGCGGCCCTGATGCGGAAGTCGTCGGTGATCCGACGGGCATCGTCTGGCCCCTCCATCGGAACGTTGAAATCGGTCCGCACGAGGACCCGCTTTCCGGCGACGTCCCCGAGATCCTCGAGAACGGGGATGCGCGTCATGTCACTTCTTGCCGACGTGGAGAACCAGGTCGACCAGACGGTTCGAGTAGCCCCACTCGTTGTCGTACCAACCGAGCACCTTGACGAGGGAACCCATGCTCATTGTCAACTCGCTGTCGAAGACGCAGCTGTGCGGGTTCGTCACGATGTCACTCGACACGATGGGTGCGTCCGTGTACTCGAGCACACCCTTCAGGGTCCCGGCGGCCGCCGCCTTGAACGCCGCGTTGATTTCCTCCACAGAGGCCGGCTTCTTCAGGTTCGCGACGAAGTCCGTGATGGAGCCGGTGGGAACCGGCACGCGCAGCGAGGTGCCGTCGAGGCGGCCCTTCATCGCCTCGAGCACCAGCGAGGTCGCCCGCGCCGCCCCGGTGCTGGTGGGCGTGATGTTGATCGCAGCCCCGCGCGCCCGGCGGAGGTCGCTGTGCGGGCCGTCCACCAGCTGCTGATCCCCCGTGTAGGCGTGGATCGTGGTCATCAACCCGTTCTCGATGCCGAATGCGTCGTCCAGCACCTTGACCATCGGAACAAAACAGTTGGTGGTGCACGAGGCGTTCGAAATGACCTTGTGCCGTGACCTGTCGAAATCACCGTGGTTGATTCCGTACACGAAAGTGGCGTCCGCCCCGTTCGACGGCGCGGAGACGATGACGAGGGGTGCGCCCGCCTCGAGGTGCGCCGCTGCCTTGTCCCGGTCCGTGAAGAACCCAGTGGACTCGATGACCAGGTCGACGCCGAGTTGGCCCCACGGCAGAGCCTTCGGATCACGTTCGGAAAGGACCTTCAGGACCTTCCCGTCGATGCTGATGCCGTTCTCCACCGCAGAGATGTCGTTCGGAAGGACACCGAGCACGGAGTCGTACTTGAGGAGGTGCGCCATGGTCTTGAGCGACCCGAGGTCGTTCACGGCGACGATCTCCACGTCGGCCCCCCGTGCCGCCGCCGCCCGGAAGAAGTTGCGTCCGATCCGGCCGAAACCGTTGATTCCTACACGAACTGTCACGACTGGTCCTTTCGACGGGGGCGCCTCTGCCTCGGTCAACCCTAGTTCGCCCGCACAGGCGCGACTTGCTGGCCGACGGCCCCGCCGCTCAGAGACTCAGGTCACGGTGCGAGACGCGCGGGTGGTACCCGGAAGCCCTGAGGTGGGCCGCGAGGGACTCGACGACTGCCACAGAACGATGCCGTCCGCCCGTGCACCCGACTCCGATGGTCAGGTAGCTGCGCCCCTCGGCGACGTAGGCCGGCAGGACGAGATCAAGGAGGGATGTCACCCGACGCACGAACTCGGCCGCGAGGTCCCCGCGCAGGACGAAGTCAGACACAGGGGTATCGAGACCGGTGAGCGGACGGAGTGCCTCGTCCCAGTGCGGATTCGGCATGAACCGGACATCGAAGACCGTGTCAACATCAATGGGCACACCGTGCTTGAACCCGAACGAGAGCACTGTGACCTGCAGGGAGTCCGAAGGAGATTCCGGGCCGAACAACCCGTGCAGCTGGGCCTTCAACTGGTGGACCGTCAGACCGGTCGTGTCGATCAGGAGGTCGGCGGATGCCTTCACCTCGGAAACGGCGGCCCTCTCGGCCTCGATCACGTCCTCAAGACCGCGGGTGCCGTCACTCATCGGGTGTCGACGCCGGGTGGCCTCGTAGCGCCTCACCAGTTCACGGGTTGACGCGTCGAGGAAGAGGATCCTCACACGGTGTCCCTGCCCACGCAGCAGAGTTTCTCGATCTCGCCGCCCGCCTCCCCCGACAGCTCGACCACCTTGTCGAGCAACGCAACCGGCAGGTTGTCAACAACGAACCAACCGAGATCCTCGAGGTCGTCTGCGGCCTGCGACCTCCCCGCCCCCGATAGTCCCGTGATGACGAGGATGTCTGTCATTGGGACGAGACTAACTGCGGGGCATCATCGTCTCACGGCACGTATGTACAGGAGTCTCGGCACGGTGCGCGCCAACGGGTACTCCGGCGCCCGGGCCAGGAAACCCTCGGGAGGTTCGGGCTCCACCATCCGCTCAAGCACCAGACCGTTCTCGGACATCGTGTTGACGTACCTGGAGAGCGGTCGGTGGAGGAACCGGATGTGCACGCCCATCTCGACTTCCTCGATGCTCTCCGTCTCCACCAGGTA
>RFZO01000261.1 GCA_009920715.1 Actinomycetota bacterium
TCCTCGCGGTGCACGGTGCGAACAAGTTGAGGAACGGCCTCGCCGGGACCGCATCGTGGTTCGGCTCCATCGGGATGCGATGGCCGCGCGGACAGGCGCTCACTGCAGCATCGACCGAGATCGTTGCCGGGCTGATGTTCGCCGCTGGGTTTCTGACTGCCCTGTCCGCCTCGGCGATCGTCGCGGTGATGACCGTCGCCATCGTCACCGTGCACGCCAGGGTGGGCTTTTTCATCTTCCTCCCCGACGGGGGTTGGGAGTACTGCGCGTCGATCGCGACCGTCGCGGCTGCCGTTGCGGTCGGCGGCGCAGGCCGGCTCTCGATCGATCATCTCCTGGGGACCGGAACCGGGCCTGCCGCCGGCGTGGTGATGGTTCTCGCGGGAGTTCTCCTCGCCTCGGTTCACCTGGCGGCCTCATGGAGACCAGGGGCACGCGCGTGAGCAGCGGGATCTGGAGAGCGGTCAAGGTTCTCGGCCTGGCCTTCGTCGCATGGATGTGGTTCTACGGGTTCGTGCTGGCCCCCCGGGAGAGCATGAACAACATCGGTGATGCGCAGTGGGGCGCCCGAGCGGAGACCCGGTGCGCAACCGCGAAAGCGGCGAGATCTGCGCTCGCGGACCTCTCGCGCATCGATGTCGACGACCCCGCCGCGCTGCGCAAGAAGGCCGACGTTGTGGATGCGGCCACGGACACGGTCGAGCAGGCCATTGACCAGATCTCCCGTGACCTCCCTTCGACGGACAAGGGCCGTGCACTGGTGCCCGAGTGGATCTCCGACTACCGCACGTACATCCGTGACCGCCGCGATTATGCCGACACGCTCCGTGGCGGTTCGATCGTGGAGTTCAGCGAGAGCATCGAGGAAGGCGTGCCCATCTCCGAACGACTGGCAAAGTTCGCGAGGGAGAACGACATGAAGTCCTGCCAGCCACCGCGCGACCTTCAGGCCTGAGGAACGCTCTCCCACCGCCCGTCGGACAACCGCTTTATGACGCGAGCGGGAGCGCCCACCGCCACGCAATGGTCGGGAATGTCAGAGGTGACGACGGAGTTGGCGCCGACCACGACGTGACGGCCGATGGTCACGCCCGGCAGGATCACGGCGCCGTGCCCGATCCACGACCCGTCGCCGATGCGCACGGGCCTCTCCGGCTGGGTCTGGAGAGAGATCGGCACGTCCGGATCGGAATAACCGTGGTTCTGGTCGGTGATGTACACGTGGTGGCCGGTCCACACATCGTCCCCGATCTCGACCGAGAAGTGCCCGACAATCCCGCTGCCGCGCCCGATGAGACATCGGTCACCTATGACCACCACGCGCTCACTCAGGCACTCCTGGCCGGGCACCATCCCCGCCGACAACGCCACTCCCGGGCCGATCATCGTGTGACTGCCGATGTGGATGTACCGCTCGTTGAAGATGGTGACCGGCGGCCACATGATGATGCTCCGCTCGCCGAACGAACCGAACGCCCGGCCTCGCGGGTCATCCGGTCCGATGGCCGCCCAGCTGTCGAGGGCGCGGGTCGCGCGCGCCCACAGAAGTCCGGCCCGGCGACGCATGCCGCCACGCTATCCACCGTCGCTACCCGGAAGTATCGGTGCGACCCGCCAATAGCCTCATGCCGTGCCGCAGAACGTGCCCGACTCCCCGCGACCGAGGATGACAGTTCCCCGCGTCCTCGAACGGAAGAACTCCGGGGATCCCCTCGCCATGGTGACGGCGTACGACCTCCCTTTCGCAAGAATCGTGGACGAGGCCGGTGTGGACATCATCCTCGTGGGCGACTCGGTGGGCACCGTGATGCAGGGAGAGCGCACCACACTGACGGTGTCGCTGGACCAGATGGAGTACCACGTGCGGATGGTTGCCGCAGCACGTCCCCGGGCGCACATCGTCGGCGACCTGCCGTTCGGTTCCTACCATGCGTCCGATGAGGATGCAGTCCGTGCAGCCGTTCGACTGATGAAGGCCGGGGCCGAGAGCGTGAAACTTGAGGGCGGTGTGAACGTTGCGGACAGGATCGCGGCCATCACACGGGCTGACATCCCCGTGATGGGCCACATCGGACTCACCCCGCAGAGCTACCACCGGATGGGCGGCAACCGCATCCAGGGACGCACGAGCGGCGAGGGCCCCGGAACGAGGGAGCGCATCATGGAGGATGCCCACGCGGTGGAGCAGGCCGGTGCCTTCGCGATGGTCCTCGAGGGAATCCCGACCGGACTAGCAGCGGACATCACCGCGAAGGTCTCGGTGCCGACCATCGGCGTCGGCGCGGGGCCGTCCTGCGACGGCCAGGTGCTGGTGCTGCACGATCTTCTCGGACTCTCCCCCCGGAAGCTCTCTTTCGCGCGCGCATACGCCGATCTCCACTCGACCGCAGTGGCGGCAGTCAAGGAATACGC
>RFZO01000262.1 GCA_009920715.1 Actinomycetota bacterium
GGCGACCTACTACCAGATTGGCACCGACCTCCAGGCATGGGATCCTGACCTCGACGCCCTCGCCGCCCTGGGAAATGGGCTGCCCTACCGCAGCGGTGGGACATGGGGCGCCTATGGACTCGGCGACCTCGCCATCTCCGGCGCGTCGGTGCAGGTCACGCAGGCACGGGGGCTGCGGGAGACGGGCGGGCCGACCACGCTGACGATGGGGGCGGTCGCCGACGGGAAGCTGTTGGGCCGCAACGGTACGACCATCGGCGGCGTATCAATCAGCACCGGCCTGACCCTCTCCGCCGGGGCGCTCGCGGTCGATACGACGACCATCGCCACCCTCGCCTCCGTTGCCGCTGCGTACCAGCCGCTTGACAGCGACCTGACTGCCCTCGCCGCCCTCTCGACCACGGGACTGGTAGCGCGCACTGGTTCAGCGACCTACAGCCCGCGCTCTATCCAGGGGGGTAGCGGCGTTACTGTTAGCAGCGGCGACGGGGTTAGCGGCAATCCAACCATCTCCTTCGCGGGCGGAACCGGGCAGGACGACGACCCCACTTCCGCTTACACCATCTCCATCACACCCTCCAACGCGACATTGGTCAGCCGAGATGCCGGGATCACGGTGCGCGGCGCGTCGGCGGGCAATACCTCGGCGCGCCGCACCACCCTCCTGTCAGGGGCGACGGGCGACTTCTTCAGCGCCTCCTTCATCACCTGCCGCACCGAATGGACATCGGCAGGCGGAGACATCTCGTTCAAGTGGAGGATGATCACCTATACGTCCATCGCCGCGACGATGCGGATCAAGATGGGATTTACAACGGCAGGACTCACCAGTGTTGACGCCGAGACAGCGGCGCGGCCTACTGCGATCTTCCGTTTTCTGACGGGATTGGGACATACAAACTGGATGTGCTACAACCAAAACGCATCCGGCAGCGTCGAGACGGACAGTGGCGTAGCGGTCGCCATCAACACAGAGTATTTGATGGAGATCCGAACTAACGCTACAGAAACAAAATACTATATCAACGGATCGCTTGTCGCCACTCACACCACCTACCAGATCCCGTCAACGTCCGATTTCGGCTATCAAGCCGGAGTCTACGCCGCTGGAAAGACGATCCATGTGGTCGGCGCTCGGATCACAAAGGCTTGGGCGTAGCATGGCATCACCGATCGGCGAATACTGGAAGCACCCCCAACACCCGACCCGCCGGATTACCCGGATTTGGATGGACGGAGACACGTTCAATGAGGACGGGACGCCGATCCGGTGGGCAGAGTTCGACGGCGACCGGACGTTGACGTACAACTATGACGAGCTAACAGATTTCGGCTGGACACAGGAGCAAGCCCCATGACGCCCATCTGTGTAATCTCCATCGGCCACGCTGGCCGCACCCCCCCGGATCGCGGCGCGACCTTTGAAGGCTTCTACGAGATCGACGGGATCCGGGCCTACGCCGCCGCCTGCGCCGCTCAACTCCGTACCCTCGGCTGGCGCGTCGAGGTGCGTGAGGGCAAGTACGCGACGGCGAAGGCGGAGGCCGACGCGCTCGGCGCCGTCGTCTACCTGAACGCCCACATCAACGCGGGGATGAGCGGGCGGGCTGACCAGCGGGGCGAGATATTCTACGACTACCAGAGCCGCCCGACCAACGGCCTCGCGCTCGCCGCCTCCATCGCCGACAAGCTCGACGATTGGACGCCGTACCATGTGTACCCCAAGTCCTGCCGCCCCGACTCCAACGGGAAGCCCCGCGACAGCGACTACCAGGAGGCGTACGGCTGCATTCGGGGCGTGCGGGCGGTGGCGATTTGCTCCGAGCCGTTCTTCCTCGACGGCGCGCACCGCGAGCAACTGCGCTCGGCGGAGGGGCTGGCGCGGATCGGCGTCGCCATCGCGGACGGGATCGACGCGTGGTATAAGGCGCGCCCATGACCCCGAATGAGCGCGACAAACTGTTAGAGCGGCTGGCCGAGGCGATGGTTGACCACGCCGAGACGAGCGCGCAGCAGCACGCCGATCTGCGCGTCAAGGTCGCCGAGATGCAGGCTACCCTCGGTCAGATCCGGGAGGCACAGAGGGAGACTTTGGGCGCAGCCGTCACGCTGCTGATCCGGCAGAGTACCGCCACCCCCTTCGGAACGGTGGCGCTGCTCGCCCTGATCGCCATCCTCGCCCTCACGTTGGCAGCCGTGGCCCTCGGATCTGACCAAGTGCTGTCCATCCTCGCGGGCAACGTGCGGATCAGCGCGGCCTCGGATACCCTACCCGCACCCCTGCCGGAGACACCATGACCGACGCCGACATGCACGCCGAGCGCCCCGCGATGGTCGCCCCGGCTACGCCCCGCACCCGCGCCCCTGCCGGAGAGGCCGCCCGTCGCCTCTCGCACTGG
>RFZO01000263.1 GCA_009920715.1 Actinomycetota bacterium
GAGCAGCCCGGTCGCCCAGCGCGGCACGCGGAGCACGTGCACGAGCAGGGCGGCCACCACGAACGAGGCACTGATGACCGCGCCAGCTGCGGCGCCGCAGAGCACGTACTCCGCGGGACGGGTCGACCAATCCGTCGGCATGCGCTTCGAGATGACGAGCCCGGCGGCACCGCCGACGAGTGCACCGGCGAAGGCCGCGGTGCGCATGCGCTGCACGGCGGGGCGGCGCAGGACGGCGGCCCTGTCCACCGGTGCCAGCAGGACGTGACGGACCTCCGCTTCCTCCACGCTCACCGGGCCGCCCTGGGCGCCGCTGCGCATGCCGAGGAACCACACGAGCGCCATCACGAGGCCCACGGTGCGGGGCCCGTCGGCGAGGACCGTGTCGATCTGTGACGCGGTGAACGGGGTGTCCTTCACCAACGACGAGAGGTACAGCACGACGAAGCCGCCGATGAGGGCCGCTAGGTACACGCGGTACAGCAGCTCGAACCATTCCATGTCGGCAACGCGTCTCTTGCGCCTGCGCCCACCATCCTGCCATCGCGACACGGCAGAATGGAACTGTGGACACGGAAGGGATGCAGATGTTCAGCGCGATCCTGGCGCTGGCGGCCCTGTGCGGAGCGGTGGTGCTCGCCTCCGCCATGACGTTCGCCCGGTCCACCGCGGCGGGTGCCGAGATCGTGCGCGTCGCCCGCGACAACTCGATGCGGTTCGCCCTGTTGCTGACGGGCAGCTCCATGCTGGGAAGCCTCTACTTCAGTGAGGTTGCGAACTACTCGCCGTGCAAGTTGTGCTGGTACCAGCGCGTCTGCATGTACGGCATCGCACTCGTGTCGTTGGTGGCGGTGGTGCGCCGCGAGCGTGTCGCCGCCCCGTACGTGACTGTGCTGGCCGTCGTGGGACTGGCGATCTCCGCGTACCACTACCTGGTGGAGTGGTTCCCCACGCTCGAGTCCGACGTGTGCTCGCTCGACGTTCCGTGCACGACGATCTGGTTCCGCATGTTCGGTTTCGTCACCCTGCCGTTCATGGCGGGTGCCGCGTTCTTGTCGGTCATCGTGGTGATGGCCGCCGAAAGGAAGAGATGAAGATTTCCGGGAAGCTCGTGGGCGGCGTGATCGCCGCGGTCGTGGCGGTGGCGCTCGTCATCGCGGTGACGAACGGTGGCAACGGTGCACCCGACGTCACGTTCCCCGATGCGTCGGGGTCGACCATCGCGCCCGGCGACTCGTTGCCGGAGAGCACGGCGCCGGGCGAGTACCAGCCAGCGCGCATCAAGGGCGCCCCGCTCGCCCCCATGCAGGACGGCGTGGATGACGAGGCAATCGGCGCACTGGTGCCCGTGGTGGAGGGGTTCTCCTTCGACGGCTCGGCCGTGTCGCTGGACATCGCCGCGTCCGGGAGGAAGACGATGCTCGTGTTCCTCGCGCACTGGTGCCCGCACTGCAACAACGAGATCCCGCGCATCCTCGAGTGGGCCGACACCGTGGGGGTTCCGGAGGGCCTGCGCATCGTGGGTGTGGCCACCGGGTCGCGTGACGACCAGCCGAACTGGCCCCCGTCGAAGTGGCTGGACGACATGGGATGGAAATGGGAGACGGTCGCGGACACGGGCAGCGGCGACATCATGGCTGCCTACGGCGGCACCAGTTTCCCCACGATGGTCTTCGTGAACGGCGACGGCACAGTGAGCAACCGGGTGTCGGGAGAACTGGGCGTGGAGGCCCTCGCGGGGATCGTAAAGACCTTCATGGATGGTGGCATCTCGGCGTAGCCTTGCCCGTCGTGGCAGACAAACCCCGGCGCATCGGGTTCTTCGGACCCTTCGGCACGTTCACCGAGCAGGCCCTGCTGACCCAGCAGGACCTCGCGTCGGCCGAGCTCGTGCCGTACCGCACCGTGCCGGACGTGCTGGATGCCGTGGCCGCCGGCGAGGTGGATGCCGGCTTCGTGCCGATCGAGAACTCGATCGAGGGAACCGTCAACTTCACCCAGGACGCGCTGATCTTCGATTACCAGCTGCTCATCCAGCGCGAGGTGGTGCTGGACATCGAGCACTGCCTGGTGGGCGGCGCCGGCACGGACCTCGGCGCAGTGCGCGAGGTGCTGTCGATACCCGTGGCCACCGCGCAGTGCGCCGCGTGGCTGCGCTCGAAGGTGGGCGGGGCTGAGGTGCTCGCCGCCAACAGCACGGCCGACGCTGCACGGTTGGTGGGCGAGCGGGTGCGCAACGGCGAGGCGGGTGTCGCGGCCATCGCGCCGGCCAACGCGGCCGCCCTGTACGGGCTGTCGGTGCTGGCGCGCAACATCGCCGACCACGAGGGCAACCAGACCCGGTTCATCCTGGTCGCGCGCGAGGGCATACCTGCCTCCACCGGGCACGACAAG
>RFZO01000264.1 GCA_009920715.1 Actinomycetota bacterium
GACGAGGAGTCCGTCGCGGCCGCGAACGAGCACGGCATCGCCATGGTGCTCACCGGCACCCGTCATTTCCGGCACTAGGTCGCCCCGGCCCGTCCCCGTGCGGCCGTAGAATGGCGCCATGGCGCGCATCGGAGATCTCCTCGCCGCCGGCCGCACCTTCTCGTTCGAGTTCTCGCCGCCGAAGACCGCCCAGGGGTCGCTCAGTCTCGGCCGCACCATCGCCGAGCTCGAGCCACTCGGCCCGTCGTTCGTGTCCGTCACGTACGGTGCCGGGGGCAGCACGCGCGAGTTCACCCGCGACACGGTGCTGTGGGTGCGCCGCGAGACGAACATCCCGCCCATGGCGCACCTGACCTGCGTGGGGCACACCCGGGCCGAGATCGCGGACATCATCGGCACGTACGCCCAGGCCGGGGTGGAGAACGTGTTGGCCCTCGCCGGTGACCCGCCGAAGGACGCCGCCGATGCCCGGCCGAGTGACTACCGCTACGCCATCGAGCTGATCGAGCACGTGCGGTCCATCGCCGACATGAGCATCGGTGTCGCCGCGCACCCCGAGGTGCATCCGCGGTCTCCCTCCCGCGAGGCGGACAGGACCCGACTGGCGGAGAAGCTCCGGGCGGCGGATTTCGCCGTGACCCAGTTCTTCTTCGAGGCGGAGCACTACCACCGGATGGTGGACGAGCTGTCCGCGCTGGGGGTGGACAAGCCGGTGATCCCGGGAATCATGCCCGTCACGAACATCGGACAGGTCGAGCGCATGGCCGAGATGTCCGGTGCGGCGTTCCCGCAGTGGTTGAGGGAGCGGCTGGAGTCGGGCGCGACCCCCGAGGACGTGCGCCGGATCGGGGTGGAGGCCGCCACGGAACTGTGCGCAGAGCTGCTCGCGGCCGGCGTTCCCGGTCTGCACTTCTACACCATGAACAAGTCCACCGCGACGCGGGAGATCTACGCGCAACTGGGACTGCCCGTTGCCTGATGCGCCGCGCGCGCCCGGAACCATGAGCACCACGACCGAGCAGGGGACACCCGCATGGGGCACGCGACGGGGACCGGTCGTGCCGTACATCCCCGGTCTCGACGGACTGCGTGCGCTCGCGGTGATCGCGGTGATGATCTACCACGCCGACAGCCGGTGGCTCGGCGGCGGTTTCCTCGGCGTGGAGGTGTTCTTCGTCATCTCCGGGTATCTCATCACGCTCCTCCTCGTCGCCGAGCGGGAGCGGACGGGGGTGATCTCGCTGAAGGATTTCTGGCTGCGCCGCGCGCGCCGTCTCCTGCCCGCACTGTGGTTGCTGCTCACCCTCCTCGCCGTCTACTGCGCCGTGTGGGAGAGAGACCGCCTCGGCCTGCTGCGCGGCGACTCCCTCGGCGGTCTCCTGTACGGCGCGAACTGGTTCCAGATCTGGACGGGGTCGAGCTACACGAGTTCGTTCGCGTTCGCGCCGCTGCGGCACCTGTGGTCGCTGGCCGTGGAGGAGCAGTTCTACATCGTGTGGCCGGTGGTCATGTGGGTGCTCCTGCGCAGGGTCCGGCCCCGCACCTCGCCGGTGCTCGCGGTGTGGTTCGTCCTCTGCGCCGCCGCGATCGCCGTGACCACCGCACTGGTCCACCAGTCCGGCCCCATCGGCACCCTCGCCGAGACACCGGGCCAGTACATGTCGCTCTTCGGTCGCCAGGTCCTGCGCACCGACTTCCTCTATCTCGGCACGTTCAGCCGGGCAAGCGGTCTGTTCCTCGGGGCTGCGCTCGCGATGGTGTGGCGACCGTGGGCACTCGTGCGCCGCGGGCTGCGCGGCGGCAACGGCATCTTCGACACCCTCGGTGTGCTCGCGCTCGTCGCTCTCGGGTGGATGTGCTGGACATTCCGCGACGTCGTGCGCGGCGACACGGAGCACGCGTACGACCTGCTGTACCGGGGCGGCCTGCTGATGGTGGGCATCGCATCGGTGGTGGCGATCATGGCCGTCACGAAACCACGCAGCATCCTCGGTCGTTACGTGCTGGGCAATCCCGTGCTCGTGTACGTGGGGACGCGCAGCTACGGCCTGTACCTCTACCACTGGACGATCTTCCAGATCCACCGCAAGACCGCCGGCACGCCGCTCACGCTGCGAGAGTTCGCGGCGTTGATGGCCGTCACGTTCGCCGTCTCGGAACTGTCGTACAGGCTGGTCGAGTACCCGATCCGTCGCGGTGCCCTCTCTCGCGCGTGGACCCGCTGGCAGGACCGGTCGACACCCTCTGCTCTCGAGCACAGGCGACGGGTCACCTCCACCGTGCTGGTCGCAGCCGTGCTCCCGCTCTTCGCCTTCGGGTCCATGGCCACTGCCCGCGTCATCCAGGACGACATCACCGCGAATCTCGTCGA
>RFZO01000265.1 GCA_009920715.1 Actinomycetota bacterium
GCGGTCACCGTCGCACTCGACGTGGCGACCTTGTTGCCACCGCTGTCGCGGATCTCGAGAGATGGCTGTGTCGTGAAAGCCGATCCCGACTCGGTGCCGACCGATTGCGTGACGAGGTACAGCTGTGTGGCGGCTCCGGCGGTCACGGTGAACGACGATGACGTGACCGGCGCGAGCCCCGAGGCCGTGAACGAGAGCGTGTGCGACTGGGTGGCGAGTCCGCTGAAGGTGAGGTCGGTGAACGTCGCGATGCCCGACACCGTCACCTTGGGACGCGTGCCGCCGATCGTGCCCGACGTCGACGACACCGACACCGACGCCGTGGCCGAACTGACCGTGTTGTCCCCCGAGTCCACGATGCGCACGACCGGCTGGGTCGAGAATGCCGCACCAGACGCGCTGCCCACCGGCTGCGTGGAGACAGCGAGACCGACCGCCGCTCCCACGGTTGGCGTGATGATCTGGGTCGCACTGGAGAGCGAGCCGCTCGCGTAGGTGATGGTGTACTGAGTCCCCGCTCTTCCGGAGATACCGAGGTTGGCGAAGGTGGCGACTCCGGTGGTGGTGTCGAAGTTGGCCGTTGCGGTGCCCACGAGGGCGCCCGTGCCATTGACCTGGGTGATTGACGCGGTCACCGTGCCCGACACGCCGACGATCACCTGACCCTGCGCGTTCTTCATGGTGACCGCCGGCTGGGTGGTGAACGCGGCACCAGATGCCGTGCCCACCGAACTCGTGGTGAGCACCAACTGTGTTGGCGTCGCACCCAGCGCCACCGAGGCCGCCGACACGATCGATGCCGGTCCGGTGTTGCCCGCGGCGTCGGCGACCGAGTTCGCCGACAGCTTGGCGACGATGCTTCCATCGCCCGTGCAGGCCACAGTGACGGTGAATGAGCTGCCACTCGATGCATCGGGGGTGAAGGTGCACGACGTCGCCGTGCCGGTGTACGAGAAGTCGCTGCTGCTGAGTCCGCTCACCGACTCGCTGAACACGAGAGTCAGGTCGAAGGTGCGCGCCGTGTACGACGTGGCGCTTGACGAGAAGGTGGAGACCGTCGGCGCAGTGGTGTCGATGATGACGGAGTCGGTCGAGAGAGTCGACAGGTTGCCCGCCGGGTCGACGCCGTACGCGTAATAGGTGCCTTCGCCGAGGCCCGATACGGCGACACTCACATCGGTGTTCGCGGTCGTCACCGAGGCCGACGTCCGCTGCGACGCCTGGGCCGAGGTGATGTCCGAGAGCGCGTTCACCGTGACCGTCGAACGCACGAGGTAGATGGTGCCGGTCTCGGTCGATCGCACGGTGGCCGATGCAGCCGAACGCAACCGCGCTGATGTCAGCGTGACCACCGGTGCGGTGGTGTCGTCCACGAACGTGACCGATGACGACGATGCGGCGCTCAGGTTGCCCGCAGCATCGGTGCTGTACAGCACGTACTCGCCCGACGTGAGCCCCGATGTCGACGCCGTGAACGGCGTGTTCGCGGTGTTCACGGTGCCGGAGTTCCAGAGATTGCCCGCGGCTGAGGTGATGCTCGCCACGTCCGACACGCTGACCGTGTTCTTCACGAGGTACCACGAACCGGCATCAGTGCTCTGACCCGTGCCGTTGCTCCCCCACTGCAGGGTCGCCGCGGTCAAGGTGGCCGTCGGTGCGGTGGTGTCGACGTTCACGGTGAGTGCATTCGACGTCGACTCGACGAGTCCGCCGCTGAGCACCACGGACGACTTGGCGGTCACCGACCGGGCGCCCTCGGCGAGCGTGTCGGTGATGCACGAGAAGGCGCCCGTCGTGCCGTCGGCCGTGCATGTGGAGCCCGAGGCCACACCATCGACATACAGCTGAACCGTCGCCCCCACCGGAGCAGTACCGGTGAATGTCAACTGGGTGAATCGCGTCAGATTGTCGGTGCTCGACTGACCCGAGTCGGATGTGCCCGCGAGATCGGGCATCGAGACGGGCGGCACCGCGTAGCGGATCACGACCAGACCATCCGAACCACGACCACCATCACCCGCGCTCGAACCGTTCAGACCACCGGCACCGCCCGCACCGCCGTTGCCACGGTCGTAACCGCTGGAACCGGCAATGGCGCCGGCCGCACCGACACCGCCGTTGCCACCCACACCGAAGGTGCCGGTCACCCCATAGAAGTCGGTGATGGTTCCGGCTCCGCCGAGGCCCGCCGCAGAGGTGGATGTCGATCCACCGACCGCAGTCGAACCGGCTCCACCGCCACCACCACCGCCGAGAACGGAGGCCCGGGCACCGCCGAGGCGGGTGTCGCTGGCCGCGCCGTAACCGCCATAGCCGTTGGTCATCGTCATGTAGCCACATGTCAAGGTCGATGCATTGAGCGCCGATGAG
>RFZO01000266.1 GCA_009920715.1 Actinomycetota bacterium
TTGTTTGCATTTACAGGATTAAATCCAAGCGCAAATGTTGTTGTTACACCGTTACCTAATCCGTTGAATGCTTCAATGACTGCACCAGCAGAGTTCGCAACATCCAAGAAGTATGGATTAATATTTGTAAATCCAACTGCTCGAATTATTTCACCTTGTGGAGGTGGTGCATTGAATGAGATTGTACTGTTAGATGTTGTAACAATATAGTCAACATTGTCTGTCTGAACAATACCACCAATAGAGACAAACACCGAAGAGTTTGCAGCAGATGGAGTATAACCTAACGCATATGTTGATGATGTACCATCAGCAGTTGTTTGGAAAGAACTAACTTCTGCATTGGCTCCACCACCGCCACCACCACCGGTGTTTGCTTTATTGAATGCTGCATTGGCATGAATAAACGCTGCGTTTGCATGAGCATATGATGAATTTGCAGTTGTGCTTGGTGTGTTTGCAGCAATACCAGCAGAGTTTGCTTTATCAAATGCTGCATTTGCTTGTCCACGAACCCATGTGTCAAGTGCATTATTTGCCGCAATAAATGCTGCATTAGCATGATCAAAGCCTGCGTTTGCTTGTATAAATCCAGAGTTTGCGACTATGAATGCTGCATTGGCGTGATCAAAAGCAGAGTTTGCTTTTGTTGAATTGTTCGCAGAATTAAATGCTGCGTTGGCATGATTGTATGCTGATTGTGCGTGATATATACCAGAATTTGCTTGAATGAACGAAGCATTACCTGTATCATATGCAGCATTAGCAGAAGCAAATGCACCATTAGCATTAGCAAAGGCAGCATTGGCAGCAGCAAAAGCACCGTTGGCATTTGCAAAAGCAGAGTTTGCATACACACCTGCCGTAACTGCTTTTGCATCGGCTACATTTGCAGCAGTGAATGCACCGTTAGCATAAATTGCCGCAGAGTTTGCTTGATCATATCCACTGTTTGCTTTATTGAAGGCATCATTCGCATGGAAGAATGCAGAGTTAGCCTGAATGAATCCAGAGTTTGCAACAATGAATCCAGAGTTGGCATATACTGAAGCGGCGTTTGCATTATTGTTTGCTAAGTTTGCTTGTGCAAAAGCAGAGTTTGCATATACAGAACCAGAGTTTGCTGTATAACTCGGTGTGTTAGCATAAATTGCTACTGTATTCAGATCAGAGTATGCAGCATTTACACGAATGAATGCTGAGTTTGCATGAATAAATGCAGCATTACCTGTATTATATGATGCATTAGCGGCAGCAAAAGCACCGTTAGCATTTGCAAAAGCAGCATTGGCATGAGCAAAAGATGCATTAGCGTATGCGCCTGCTGACAATGCATTCGCATCTGCATTGTTGGCTTTATCGAATGCAGACTGAGCATGAATTATTGCGGCATTTGCTTGTAAGAATGCAGCATTTGCAGTATGGAACGCAGGTTGTACTTGTGGGAATACATTGTTTGCAGCAGCAAATGCAGCATTGGCATGATTAAAGCCAGCGTTTGCTTGAATGAATCCAGAGTTTGCAACTATGAATGCAGAGTTTGCATATGAACCTGCTGTGACTGCTTTACTGTCGGCAGTGTTTGCAAGAACTTGTGCACCGTTAGCATATATGCCAGCAGAATTTGCAGTGTCACGGGCTACATTATCAATTGCCGAACCACCGGCTAATGTGTTTGCATATGAGAATGCTGAGTTAGCGTGTATGAATGCAGCATTACCTGTATTGTATGCAGAGTTAGCAGCAGCAAAAGCACCATTAGCATTTGCGAATGCAGCATTTGCCATTGCAAGACCAGCATTAGCATTAGCAAAAGCAGCATTAGCATACTGACCAGTCGCATTCTGTGATTCATATGCAGAGTTCGCATGTACGAATGCAGCATTAGCATATTGTCCAGTTGCGTTTTGAGACAAGTATGCAGCGTTGGCATGAACAAACGAAGCGTTAGCAGTGTTGTATAATACCTTGATTACATTTGCAGAAGTCAGACTTACGAATGAAAGATTACCTGCACCGTCTGTTCTAACAAAGTCATCATTCAGTCCACCAGTGATGTGAACATTCGCAACTGGTCCTAACAGAACACTCTTTGAAAGACTTGTATCTACATTAGCACGAATATTGATTGTGTTACTTGAACCGATGATACGCATCTGTTCATTTTCAATATTCATACCACCAGCAGCAATTATAACATCATTCTGTGGTAAGAATGTACCAATTACAAGATCACCACCGCCTGTTGAAGTATTACCATATGTGTACAGATAACCATCATTTGGGCCAACTAATGTGTAATCAGGATCAGCA
>RFZO01000267.1 GCA_009920715.1 Actinomycetota bacterium
GGTACACGGACCCGTCCACAGGTGCCTGCACTTGCCGTCGGCGAAGGTGTACCCCGCAACCGTGACGGCCCCGTCGACCCCGTCCCAGGATGCGAGTAGGACCTGTCCCATATCGGCGGTCGCGATGCCGTCCGCCTCCAGGCGGACGGTGTTCTGCTGTGGGACGATGCTGGTCAAGAATTCGACGTGGTCCATGCCGTCACCCTACGCGGTCGGGGTCGATAGTCCCATGCCTTTGGTCACGACGGGTTCCGCGCCGCCTGTTTTTCGGCGTACCGCCTGCGTGCGACGTGGTCACTGCACGTCTTCGAGCAGTACCTGCGACCCTGGCCTCCGTTCGGCTGGTCGCACAGGTCGTACGCACACAGGGAGGACGCATCCCCGCCGAGGGCGGCGACCGCCGTGGCCCGTGCCGCAGCCTTCGCCTCGCGCCGCAGGCGCGGTGCATCGAGTCGGGCCTGGCGGGCCTCCTCGTTCAGGGCGAGTCTACGGGACACCATCTCGTCGATGGCCTTCCGCTTCTCGTTCAAGGCCCGCACCTCGGCGCGTTCCCGTTCCTTCCGGGCCTCCGTCTTCGCGAGTTCGGCCTCCGCAGCCGCACGGCGCTCGGCCTCGATGCGTTCGGCCCAGACGCGCTCGGCCTCCTCACGCAGTCGGGCCTCCTCCTCGATCTGCCGGCGTCGGGCCTCCTCCTCGATCTGTCGGCATCGGGCCTCCTCCTCGATCTGCCGACGTCGTTCCTCCGCGAGTCGAGACTCCTCCGCAGCGGCGGCGAGGGCCGCCGCATCCCGTTCCCGTCGTTCCGTCTCCCGTTCGACCGCCAGTCGGTTCGCCTCCGCCGTGGCCTCGTCAACGAGCCGCTGCGCCTCTGCGCCGTACTTGCGGGTTCCGCACCACTGGCATCGGACTTCGACCTCCGACTTCCCCCACAGGTACGGGTGCCTGACGGTCAGCGAGTGCGCGTTCGACTTGCACTTCGGGCATCGCACGGTCACGGACAAGTGTCCACCTCCGACGGGACACTACCCCGACCGACATCCCACGGCACCCCAGGGGTGCGTCAGCGTCCTCCGGCGCGTAGGGTACGAACATGAGCGACAAGCCCGACACGACACAGGTGGCCTGGGAGGCCTTCCCCGCCGGGTGGTTCGACGAACCCGGCACCCTCTCGCGGTGCGGTGCCCGCCTCGCACGGTTCCCACGTGGGTCCGTGTGGGTCCTCCCGCCGATGGACGGCAACGCCGCACGCCTCGCCCCGGCGGACGCGCACTCCGCCGACCCGGACATCACTCGCCTGCGTGCCGCCCTGTCCCTACTCCCCGATGCGTCCGACCCGGCGACCGCCGCGATGCTCCGCGACCTGCTCGCCCGCCGCGCCGGCCTGGACCCCTCGAGGGGCGTCACCTGGACCCCGCGTGCCGAAGGGAAGAACCACGGTGGGTGGACCCTGTCCACCCCCACACAGTCGAAGGTCCTGCCCGCGTCGTTCGTGCCCGAGCGTGACCCCGAGACGTCCCTGTTCCGCGCCATCGCCGTGACGAACTGCACGTGCCAGACGAACCCCGCCCACCGCGACAGGTGCCCACAGCACGGCGAACGCGTCTACAAGCCCTGGCGGTGAGGTTCACCGACCCGGTGTGCGTTCGCGGTCCTCACGGGACTGGATAGCCGCCTTGATGATGCGGTGGGGAACGCCTCGATCGCCTGCTTGCGGGTCGGACACTGGGGCTGGGACTCGACCCAGTATCCGACGGCGATGCGCTGGTCCCTGACCTCCTGCACGGGCTACCTCCGTCCGCGCTTCGCGGACAACTGACGCTGTTTCCATGACCCACCCGATGGCTTCAGGGCCGGGGTCGGCACTTCATCCTGGGGCACCAAATCCGCCTCGTCCGCCTCGTCCACATTGGCGGCGGCATCGGGTTCCGTCTCGAGCTTCGACTTCGGGATGATGCTGTGTATGACGCACCGGCGTTCGTCGGGACTGTCGTAACGACAGTCGTTCCCGATCCCACCGATGTAGTTTCCTTCGTCATCGCAGCAGTATCCGGGGAACCCACCCATCCGTTCCCGGTCGAATGACCGTCGCAGGTGCGGGGGCAGGGGTCGGATGAAGGCCCCCTTCAGTTGTTGCCACGAGATCGGGTGCTTCTTCTCCCCGCCGAGGCAGCAGTTCCCCCTGGCCACGGCGGCGGCGTTGGCATCGTCCGAGTACCAGTTCAGGTGCCCGCAGTCCAGGTACCACGGCGTCACGGGTGGCTTGCCCGGCGTCTCGGGTTCGGGCATCTCGGGTTCGGGCATTTCGGGTTC
>RFZO01000268.1 GCA_009920715.1 Actinomycetota bacterium
GGGCAAGATCAACGGCCTGCTGATCGTTGCGCCCAAGGGCGTCTACCGCAACTGGTACGACACCGAAATCCCCAAGCACATGCCCAGCCACGTGGTCTATCGCATGGCCATCTGGGCCGCCTCGCCCCGAAAGGCCGAACTGCAGGCGCTGGACAGGCTCTTTGAGGTCTCGGAGGACCTGAAGATTCTGATCATGAACGTCGAGGCCTTCAGCACCGCCAAGGGCACCGCCTTTGCCAAGCGCTTCTTGCTCGTGCACAACGCGCTCATGGCAGTCGATGAGAGCACGACCATCAAGACGCCTGGCTCGGCGCGCAGCAAGAACACCGAGAAAGTGGGCCTTGGCGCGCGGTACAAGCGCATCATGACGGGCTCCCCGGTCACGCGCTCGCCCATGGACCTCTACCAGCAGTGCGAGTTTCTCTCGCCCAACTGCCTGAACATGCACAGCTACTACGCCTTCCAGGCGCGCTACGCCGTGATTGTCGAGCGGCAACTGGCAAGCCACAGCTTCAAGCAGATCGTGGGCTACCGTCGCTTGGACGAGCTCAAAGAAAAGCTCGATCGCTTCAGCTTTCGCGTGAAAAAGGAAGAGTGCCTGGACCTGCCTGACAAGCTCTACGTCAAGCGCGAAGTGGACCTCACAGACGAGCAATCCAAGGCCTACAGCGACATGAAGGCCATCGCGCTCGCCCAGGTGGGCAGCGGCATGGTGAGCACGGTCAACGCGCTCACACAGATCATGCGCTTGCACCAGATCGTCTGCGGCCACGTCAAGCTCGACGACGGCACGATGGCGCATCTTCCCAGCAACCGCATCAAAGAGCTCATGAGCGTGGTCGAGGAGACCGACGGCAAGATCATCATCTGGGCCACCTACCGGCCCGACATCGAGGCGATCAAGCTGGCGCTGCAAAAGGACTACGGCATGGAGTGCGTGGGCACCTATTACGGCGACACGGATCAAGACGAGCGACAGCGCGTGCTGGCCGACTTCCAGGACCCTGAAAAGCCCCTGCGTTTCTTCGTGGGCAACCCCAGCACCGGCGGCTACGGCCTGACGTTGACGGCCGCCAACACGGTGGTCTACTTCAGCAACAGCTTTGACCTGGAAAAGCGCCTGCAGTCCGAGGACCGCGCGCACCGTATCGGGCAGACAAAGAACGTCACCTACGTGGACTTGATCGCGCCAGGCACCGTTGATGAGAAGATCGTCAAGGCCCTGCGCGACAAGATCGACATCGCCACCCAAGTGCTTGGAGAGGACATCAAACAATGGCTCATCTGATTCGGCAACGCGATCGCTACCAGTACCCCACAATCGCCCGTGTAGACGGCAGCACGGGCCGCCACTACAAGGTTCCGGGCTTCGAGGCAGTGACGTCGGTCACAACTATCTTGGATCGCACCAAGGACAAGGGCAAGCTCAAGGAGTGGGCCGATCGCGTAGGCCACGAGGAAGCCGAACGGATCAAGCGTGATGCGGCCTATGTGGGCACCTGCATGCACGAAGTGATCGAGATGTTCTTGGCCGATGAGCCGTTGACCTTGGGCCAGGATTGGATGGCCTTGCGCGGCCAGCACATGGCCTTTTCGCTCATCCGCACCTACTTCCCCTACATCGATGTCGTCTATGGGTCAGAAGTGGCCCTGCACTACGACGACCGCTATGCGGGGACCACGGACATGGTGGCGGAGTACCGGGGCAAGCTGGCGATCGTGGACTTCAAACAGTCCGTGAAGCCCAAGCGCCACGAGTGGATCACGGACTACTACCACCAGCTCGCGGCCTATGCCTGTGCGCACGATCGGATGTTCAGCACGAACATCAAGTTCGCCGCGATTCTGGTGGCCGTACAGGACGGCACGACGCAGGAGTTCACGACAGCCGGCCGAGAGTTTGAGGACTACAAGGCCGGCTGGTGGGAGCGCGTCAAGCGGGCGGAGGCTGCTGCGGCTGACCCTGCGCTGCCATCGCGCTGATCGAATCAAACGGGAAGAGCGACTGCAGCATGGCGCGGCTCTGGGTCGGTGCACCGCCGCCCCCAGCCGGAGCCTGTCCTTGCGGACCAGGCGGCTTTTGACCCCCTGGCGACGTCATGCCCGGAACCCCACGTGTGGTCGGAGCCGGAGGCAATGAGCGCAGCATGCGCGCGGCGTCGCGACGCTGTTGTTGTTCCTGTTGAGCCTGGGGCGTGACGTTTCCTGCCGGAACCACGGCACGCGGGGCCACTTGCATGATCAGGCCCGTGGCAGACATCCGATCCTTGATGTTCTGCAGGATCGCCATCTTCTCCGCGTCTGTGCGG
>RFZO01000269.1 GCA_009920715.1 Actinomycetota bacterium
ATGCCGGCGTTGTTCACGAGGATGTCGATGTTGCCGAACTCCGCGATGGCCTCGGCCGCCAGCCGGTCGGCATCCGCCCACGAGGCGGCGTGGTACGCGATGGCCATTGCCCGCACACCACGCTCGCGCACCTGTGCCGCCACCTGCTCGCAGTTCTCGAGCTTTCGGCTGGCCACCACCACGTTCGCCCCGTGGTCAGCGAACGCGAGGGCCATCTGCTGGCCGAGCCCGCGGCTGCCGCCGGTGATGATCGCGGTCCTGCCGGTGAGGTCGAAGAGATTCCTTGTGTTCACGTGCGCACCTGTGCCCTGTACTCGTGGTGGCGGAAGGACGCCACTGCCCGCCCCACCGTAGAGCCGTCGGCCCGGTCCAGCAGATGGCGGGCGAGCAGTCCCTTGGCGGCCTTCGCGTTGTGGCCCCCCACCGCACCGCCCGTGCGTGACACGAGGTCGACATGGATGACGTCGTCGAGGCTGTCCCACTCGACGGCCGATGCATGCTCCTTCGGGAGCAGGTCGACAATGGTGCGGCCCCGCGCCAGCCGAGCGATCTCCGCGGTGACGGCCGCCCTCCAGTACGTGGTGAGCTTGCCGACGGGGGCGATGGAGGCTCCCATTTTCAGCTTGTAGTCGGGCACCTGCTCGTCGGCGCGCACCACCCCGAGCAGGCCGCTCGGCACCAGGATGGAAGAGACGGCGGTGCGGCGCCGGGCCGCGGGCAGGGAAGCGAGGTCGAGATGGTCCCAGACCACCCCCGTGTAGCGCTGCCACGCCGGCAGGGTGGGTGCCCCCTCGAGCGACACGTTCGCCGACCGAGCCCTGGCCAGGGGTTCGCCCTTCACCCCCAGCAGTTTTTCGTTCCCGCCCCTCGTCTTCCTGAGGGCGGCGGCAACCGCGTCCCGCATGGCCCCGAGAGCCGGTCCGGTCAGGCCGGCGGCGCTGTCCCACCCCGTGCGGGGGGCACCCCCGGGGGCCTTGCCCTCGGACGGTGGCAACAGGATGATCATGGACGCCCCCCGTGAGACATTCGGACCGTGAATTTCTCACGGCCAGGTTCTAGTCTGACCGTATGCGAGTTCACGTTGATTCATCAAAGTGCCAGGGCCACAACCGCTGCTACGCGCTGGCCCCCGAGTTGTTCGATGTCGATGACTACGGCAACGCCTTCGAGCTGAACGACGGCGTGGTGCCGGTGGAGCTCGAGGCAAAGGCCCGTCTCGCGGCGAACAACTGCCCCGAATTCGCGATCATCATCGAGGACTGACCCCCGCCGGTCCACAGACAGCCAAGGAGACCCCCCATGACCACCGTCTACGGCCCCGTCACCGACTGGGCAACCGACTTCGACCACGGCGACCCGGAGTACAACAAGAACATCCACCAGATCTGGGAGACGCTGAAGGCGTCTGGTTGCCCCATTGCCCACACCGAGCGATACGGCGGGACGTGGCTGCCCCTCACCCACGAGATGGTCCACGAGATCGCATACGACACCGACCACTTCACCAGCCGCAACGTCGTTGTCGGTCAGCTGAAGCCCAGCCAGGTGGAGGACGCCGCGCCGGCCCCCATCGGTGGTGCGCCGCCGATCACCAGCGACCCGCCGTTCCACGCGGGTGCCCGCCGCCTGCTGCTGCCGGCGTTCTCCCCGAAGAAGATCGACCCGCTCCGCTCCAAGATGGAGAAGATGTGCAACGACCTCATCGACAAGATGGGTGACCGCACCGATGTCGACGCCGCACTCGAGTACAGCCAGCACATCCCGGTGCTCATCATCGCCGAGATGCTGGGACTCCCGCTGGAGGACGCCGACAAGTTCCGCGGATGGGTGAACCTCATCCTCGGCAACATCGGCGACGAGCGCACCGAGGACCGCATGGCCCAGTTCATGGAGTTCGACGCGTACCTCAACCGCCACATCGCCGACCACGTGGAGAACCCGCGCGACGACCTCATCTCGTTCCTGCTCGACGCGGAGATGGAAGGCCAGAAGCTCACGCCGCACCACGTGCAGGGCACCGTGCTCCTCATCCTCATCGCCGGCATCGACACAACCTGGTCCGGCATCGGGTCGTCGCTGTGGCACCTCGCCACCAATGCTGTCGACCGCCGCAGGCTGTCCGAGAACCCCGAGATGATCCCGCAGGCAGTCGAGGAGTTCCTCCGCGCGTACGCACCCGTCACCATGGCCCGTCTCGTCAAGGAGGACGTGGAGTTCCACGGTGTGCAGATGAAG
>RFZO01000270.1 GCA_009920715.1 Actinomycetota bacterium
AGGTACGTGTCCGCAGGTTCCGTCGTGGTCGGGAGTCCCGACACGGAGATGGTGGACGATGGGACGGCACCGCCCAAGTACAGGACGGTGTCGCGGGTCGCGGTGTCCGCCACCAGCCGCATCGACAATGGCTGGAGGTCCCACCGGACCTCGATGACCACCGTGGCGTCCCGCCCCCCGAACGCGTCTGGGTCGGCGGGGAAGGCGGGCGACACGGACACCGTGTACGACCCGTCCCCGTCGTCGTCGACGCCGCACGCCAGCACCTCGTACACGCCAGCCTGCGTCCCGTCGGGGATGCGGAACCGGACCGTGTCGCCCCGTGCGGCGACCGCCGCGAACAGGCGGGACGTCGTGCGGAAGGTGGTGACACCGACGATCTCGATGTCCGCCGTCGGTCCGACCTCCCACGACGCCTCGAGGTCGGGCCGCGCCGCGTCCACCAGGATGCCGACGTGCCGCATCCCGTCGATGACCACCGGACCGGCCAGGTACAGGCGGTCGTCGTCGTGGAACCCGATGACGGGGCCGACCATCGCCCCCGACCCGACGTACCCGTCCCGCACCCGGACCTGGGCGGCGACGGTGACGGCCGACGGGAACCGCACGTCGATGTCGCGGACGTACAGGGCGGGGGTATCCGCCGATGCGTCGTTCAAGATGTACCGACCGAGAAGCGAACCCGTCCCCGGCGCACCCGCGTCCGCGCGGACGAGCGTCCACCCGTCCGCCGTGGGGTAGGTCGTGCCCTCGTAGGAGATGAACACGGGGTCGGGGGTGATGGCCAGGTCCCCGCGCACGATGGCGTTCGGGTCCTGGTTCAGGAGGAGGGTGGTCGGGGAGTTCGTGAGGGCGGAGTACTCCCGCTCGAAACCGATGTACCTGGGGCTGACGTGGTACGGCTGCGGCGGCGTCAGGGGCCACAGGGCGACGCCGTACGGGAACCGCATCGTGTCCGGTGCGCCTGGGTGCCCGGACGGGATCGGTGCGGGGCTTCCGACGGCGGACTGCTGCCCGATGGCCAGGTCCCACTTGTTGAGGACGAGGCCGCCCGTGTTCAGCTCGGCGACGGGGAACGCGGGGGTGGGGAACCAGGCGTAGTCCACCTCGACCGTCGTCGTTCCCGGCGGGGTCAGGGGGATGGGGACGGTCGGGTAGACCTCGCCCAGGTACGGGTTGACGCCCGACAGGGACACCGGGACGCCGTTGACCCGCACGGTGACGTCCGCGACCGTGGCCGGCGTCCAGTCACCCCAGTTGCGGACGAGCGGGCCGCGCTGCGTCGTCAGCTTCGTCCGTGCCGTCGCCGCCGACCCCACGAACGGGGAGGTCAGGCCGTGTATGAAGTTCCACGAGGTCGTGAACACCGTGCTCGAGGCCGTGAGCACCACATCGTCGACCGCGAAATCGGACACCGCGCACGCCGGCCCGAGGACGACCGTGACGCCCTGGCTGGTCGTCGGCACCCCCGTAAGGAGTGCGTCGGACGCCGACACGACGGGTTCCCCGTCCACGAGCACCGCGAACAGGCCCGCGAGTGCGTTCCGCAGGAGGGTCACCGTCACCGGTCCCGACGACCAGTCGACGGGCACCTGCGCCGTGTACGCCCCCGATGTGACGTCGAGGATGTCCACGCCAGCCACACGGGCCACGGCGACCGACACCTCGACCGCACCGTCGGAGAACGTGATGGACGCGAGCGTCCCGTCCACCAGGGCGGGGGTGATCGTCGCCGCCGACACATCGAACGACACGTCGCTGCGGAATGTGCATCCCGGCACCACGCGTCCGGTGGTGTCCTCGAACGCCCACCCATATGTGTCGCCCAGCGCCTTCGACAGGAACAGGACGCCCGAGGACACGGACGATGTGCCGGTACCGACCTCGACCCCCTGGAACCCAGGGTACGCCGACGGGAGTTCCCCGCCGTCGTAGTCGACGGACGAGGACGGGCCGATGATCATCTCGTAGTCGGTCGAGGTCATCCCCAAAAGTTCGACCGACACGCGGCTGGCGTCCCCGTCTACGGGGGTCGCGACCCCCGCGAGCACGGGTGCGACAGGGTAGTCCGTCGTCACCTCGTAGGACAGCGTGCTGCCCGCGCCGGGGGACCAGACCGACTCCGGCACGAGGTCCTCGGACACGTCCACCAGGACGTGCGTGCCGTCGACCGCCACCGCGGTGGCGG
>RFZO01000028.1 GCA_009920715.1 Actinomycetota bacterium
GCCACCCAGCACATGGTGGGCATGAAGGGATCCAAGAACATCATCGCGATCAACAAGGACAAGGAGGCGCCGATCTTCGGTGTCGCCGACCTCGGCATCGTCGGTGACGCGCTCAAGGTCGTCCCGAAGCTGATCGAGGCCCTGAAGGGTCGCTGAGCCCCGGACCCCACGAACCGAGAGGAGCCCCGGCCGCACGGCCGGGGCTCCTCGCATTATCCGGCTCAGGCGTGGTCGTGGGCGGACACGGTGCAGGCAACATCCTCGTCGGTGTCCTCGATGATGAGTCGCACGTTCCACCCGTCGTCAGTCGTGTCGTCGTCGTCCCACACGGCGAACGTCATCCCGCCGAGCACCCCGCCCAGTTCGTCGGGGTCGCATGGCCAGTCAT
Organism: Actinomycetota bacterium; assembly: GCA_009920715.1. Classification (GTDB taxonomy): domain Bacteria; phylum Actinomycetota; class Acidimicrobiia; order Acidimicrobiales; family Ilumatobacteraceae; genus UBA2093. Next base: position 389 of record RFZO01000028.1, read on the forward strand.
CCTGCATGCCGGCGAAGGTGGCGAGGAACCACCATGCGTTGGAACGGCCGGTGGCGAGACCCCGTCGCTTGCCGTGCGCGCCTCCGGATGCTCCTGCCCACGCCAGCAGATCCAGTGCCTGCCGCAGGTCGATGCGCGCGATGCGGGCTGACCGGAGTCCGTGGGCACCGAGTGCTTCCCCGATGCCGCCCTCCGACACGGTGCACCGTGCGGACCCGTTGGATTGCGCCGTCCACGGTTCCGTGAGCGAACGGAACGCCGTGACCGTGTCCGGATCCTCGATGCTCGCGCCCGGTGCGGCGCGAACCGGCTCGCCCGTGCGCGGCATGTCGGGCACCGGCGCGTCCACGCCGTCATCGCTGTAGGACGCCGGTTCGTATCGCGGCTCCCACGGCTGCACCTCCATGGGGATGTCGAGAGCGGAGTGCTCGTCAGCACCGATGACGTCGCCGCGCAGTGCGCGTTCGTGGGCAACAAGCGACCTGTCGTGACCGGGGGCGAGGAACGGCTCGAGATCCTCCCAACGGTGGTGCACCGCGATGATCTCGCTGACGGGCCCGGGCATGAAGGTGCGTGCGGTGTCGTCCAGCGCCCGCACGGCCAGTTCCGCGGGGGCCCAGAGGGCGAGCCTGTAGTTGGCGAGGGTGGCAATGGGCCACAACTGGCGTCCGGTGTCCACCGCCGCCCGCGAGCGGTCCCTCACTCGCACGAGGTGGTCCCATTCGCGTGCGGCGCATGTCGCGTCGACGTGACGCACGAGTCCGTCGAGGTCGGCGCGGCTGACCAGCGCGTCCAGTTCGTCTAGAGGAGAGGCCACGGGTATTCGTACCTGCTCCCGGGGACGGGGAAGACGCCGTTCTCGAGGACCCACTCGATGCGGTCCGCCATGGCGTCGACCTCCTCCGCGGAGAGAAGGTCCGTGACCGCGGACGGGAGCGACGAGGCGAGCCCCGTGACATCGTCGAGAAGGGGAGCGGGGATTTCTTCGCCGCCGAACTCCCAGATGACCGTGCGCAGCTTGAACTCGTCGCTGAAGCAGACCCCGTGGTCGATGCCCCACACGTGCCCGTCGTCGCCGAGCAGCACGTGCCCGCCCTTGCGGTCGGTGTTGTTGGCGATCAGGTCGAACACCGCCATCCGCCGCAGGTCGTCGTGGAGGTCAGGCCTCGACTCGTGGAGCGAGAAGTAGTGCTCGGAGGGGACGAAGTCCACGAACAGCTGCACCGACCCCTCGCCGAAGCGCCCGTCACGCACCACGGTGATCGGCACCTGGCACCACCCGAGCGCACGTGAGAGCTCGTAGGCGGCGACCTCGCGGCGGAAGAGCCCCGGGGGGAAGTCCCACAGCGGCCGTTCCCCCTTCAGCGGCTTGTAGACGCCACGGTGCGACTCGTCCCCGCGCGTGATCTCGACGAGCAGTGTCGCATTACTGGAGTTCGGCATCCGCCCCACGACTTCCATCTCGCCGTCGGTGAGGAGACCCCGGAAGGTCTCGGTGCAGGGCATGGCGTCAGTTCATCTTCGGGCAGGCGTGGCCCGACGGGTCGAGCGGCGCGCCGCACCAACGGCACGGGGGGCGCCCGGAGCTGACGACCATGTCGGCCACGTCGCAGAACGCGCGTGCCTGGTCGGGGGTGAGGAGCACGCGCACGACGCTCGCGGGCAGCTCGTCGTCGTCCTCCACCTCCTCGAGGTAGTCCTCTAGGTCCTCCTCGTCGTCGAGGTCGAGCACGATCATCTCCTCGAGCTGGACGATCATCCTCATCGCGGCCCTGTCGACCCCGAGGCCGATGGTGCCCAGCACGAAGTCCTGCTCCACCGGGCCCTGCAGCATGGCGATGTCGGGTGTGGTCCCGCCCGCGGGCTCCGGCATGTCGTTCAGCATCCCGCGGAGGTGGTTGGCCATCTCGGCAACCTGTTGCTTCTCGCACTTCACGCTGATCGTGCGGCCCTCCGCGCGCACCTGGAGGTAGAAGGTGCGCTCCCCGGGGCGCCCGATCGCGCCTGTGGCGAACGCATCGGCGTTCTCGAAGTCGAAGTAGAAGGTCATTGCAGCGTCAGCTCGGTTTCAGGTCGGCGAGCGACGAGCCGGTGGAGTTGACGGTGAGGACGACGGGGCCGTGTCCCGAGTACGCGATGGCACTGACCGAGCACGTACCGATGACGATGCGCTGGAACAGGTCGAGGTGCGTGCCCATCGCGTGCGCCACCGCGGCCTTGATCGGGTCGGCGTGGGAGACGCACACCACCACCCCTCCGGGGTGCCGTGAACGGATGTCGTCGAGGGCGGAGACCATGCGGGTCTGCATCTCCGTGAACGATTCCCCGCCCGGGAATCGGAACGTGCTCGGCGCGCGCTGGACGGTGGCCCATTCCGGCTTCTTCATGAGGTCCGACAGCTGTGCACCCGTCCAGTCGCCGAAGTCGCACTCGAGCAGGCCCTTGTGGGTGATGACCCTCTGCTTGAGGGCCCTGCCGATGGGGGCCGCGGTCTCGCGCGTGCGCTCCAGCGGCGACGCGTACACGGCATCGATGCGGGTCAGTTCGGCGATGCGGGCGGCGACCTTCTCGGCCTGCTCCCGCCCCGCATCTGCGAGATGGAGCCCGGCGGCGCGTCCCGGCAGCAGCTTCCCGGTGGTGGGCGTCTGGCCGTGGCGCACGAGCAGCAGGAGCGTGGAGCTCGGTGGTGCGTGCTTCGTCTTGCGGCCGGCCATGCACCAGTCAACCTAGTGTGAGCGCCGTGGATTCCATGCAGCGACTGTGCGACGACATCTCGTCGTGCAGGGCGTGCCCGAGGCTGGTCGAATGGCGCGAGAGGATGGCCGTCGAGAAGCGGGCATCGTTCCGGGACGAGGAGTACTGGGGCCGCGCGGTCCCGGGTTTCGGTGACCCGGATGCCTCGGTGTACGTGCTGGGTCTCGCACCGGCGGCGCACGGCGCGAACAGGACGGGACGGATGTTCACCGGGGACCGCAGCGGGGACTGGCTCTACCGGGCGATGCACCGCGCAGGTTTCGCGAACCAACCGACGTCCACGGACCGCAACGACGGCTTGCGGTTGAGCGGTGCATGGGTCGGCGCTGCTGTCAGGTGCGCACCGCCCGACAACAAGCCGACAAACGACGAGCGCGACGAGTGCAGGCCCTTCCTGCGCCGGGAGCTGGACATGCTCGGCAGACTGAAGGTGGTGGTGTGTCTGGGGAACTTCGCCTACGCGGCCGCCGCCCGCGAACTGGGCCTGCGTCCGCGGCCGAAGTTCGGCCACGGTGTGGAGGTGCGCGCGGGGGATGTCACCGTGATCTGCTCGTTCCACCCGAGCCAGCAGAACACTTTCACCGGGAAGCTCACCGAGCCGATGCTCGACGCAGTGTTCTCCCGTGCGCGGGCGCTCGCCGGCTAGGCGAGGGCCTTGCGCAGGGCGTTGGCGGCGATGATGTGGGCGTTCTCCGCGTCGTCCATCAGCTGGTGCATCCCGAAGAAGCTGTGGAACTGGCCGTTGAACCGCACGATGGAGGCCGAACTGCCGTTCTCGATCATCCGCGCACCGTATGCCTCGCCCTCGTCGCGGAGCGGGTCGTACTGGGCGGTGATGATGAGCGCCGGGGGCAGGTCACGGAACAGCGCGTCGGGGGAGAACAACGGCGAGGCGAGCTCCTCGCGGTGCCGCGACGCATCGGGAACGTAGTGACCGATGAACCACGCCATTGCCTGCTCGGTGAGGACAGGGCCGGCCGAGTTCTCGTGGTGCGAACCGTGCGACTGGGTCATGTCGGTGGCGGGGTAGATGAGGAGCTGGAACCTCAACGGCACCGGACGCTGCTGGGCCACCACCGCCGCGAGGTTGCCGCCCGCGGAGTCGCCACCCACCGCGATGCGGTCGGGGTCGATGCCAAGCGCGGCGGCGTTCTCGGATGCCCAGCGCAGCGCGCACAGTGAGTCCTCGACGGCGGCCGGGTACCTGTGCTCCGGCGCGAGCCGGTAGTCGACGGAGAGCACGGCCGCGCCGGACTTGTTCGCGAGCGAGCGACAGACGGCGTCGTGCGAGTCGAGCCCGCCGATGACCCAGCCACCGCCGTGGTAGTAGACGAGCAGCCCGAGGTTCCCGTCCGCAGAGGGGCGGTACAGGCGCGACGGCACGCCGCCGGCGCTCACGTCCCGGATCTCGTGGACGGTTTCCGTGGCGGGTGCCTTGCGCGAGTCGTAGTGGGCGCGGAACTCCTCGGGCGTGGACTCGTGGATGACCGGTCCGCCGAGTGCGGCCATCATCTCGATGATTGCCTTCGCCTGGGGGTGCAGGTTGATCGACATGGTCACTCCTTCGGTTCTGCCGGTGCGGGCGTCTCGGCCTTCTTCTTCACCGCGGGCGTGCCCACCTTCACCGTCTTCTCGGCCCAATCGGGCCAGCGGCGCCGGCTGACGATGGACAGGGTGCGCAACAGCTTCATCGCGACCTCGTCGTCCTGGGCGGGCTTGGACTCGATGACGCCGTCCTTGATCATCCGCTCGATCACCTCGACGCCCAGCTTGGTGCGCACGATGGTGAGGGTCCAGTCGTTGTCCTTTCCGATGCCGCCGGTGGAGATGTCGGCGTGCTCGGCGGCGAAGTCGGGGCAGCTCTTGCAGCCCTCGCGCGTCCACTGGTGGCACTCCTTCAGGTCGATCTCGTGGAACGAGCCGTCCTTCATCCAGATCTGGAAGGCACCCTTGATGTTCATCTTCACCATGTCCTCCTTCTTCAGGCCGTACTTGGGCTCGAAGAGCTCGGAGAAGATGGCGTCGTCGAAGGTCTTGCTGCAGAGGAGCCCGATGTTGAACTGGAACGGCTTGCCGACCTTGCCCGCCTTGCGGCTCCACATGGTGGGCGGCGAGGACACCTGGCACCCCATGCCCACGAGGGCGAGCTTGGTGAGGCCCGCCTCCTGGGCGTCGCGCAGCGCGAGCGGGTTGGCACAGTACGTGTAGCGCGATCCTGCCGTGGCGAGCACCTCGTCCTTCGTGCGCACGAGCACGGGCTTGGCCTTCCACCTGTCGTCGTCCTCGACGCCGCTGACGAGCGCCCCCTCGATGTACCCGTTGTCGAGGAGCCACGCGAGCATCGCGGTGACGAACCCGCCGTCCTGGCCCTTCTCGTGCTGGGTCTTGTCGGTGGCCCGGGTGAGCAGTAGCTGCTCCCAGATGCCGGCCATCTCGTCGTCCTGGCGCTGGCGGCCGAAGAGGTGCTCGTTCGCGCTCGTCTCCCACTTGCGGAAGCGCGGGCACGCCCGGGTGCACGTGGTGCAGCCCTTCTCGCCGTGGATGCAGTTGTCGAGCCCGAGTTCCTCCTCGAGATGGAAGGGCTTGTACTTGCCCTCCTCGTGCTCGTACCCGATCACGTCATGGGGACAGGTGACGACGCACCCGGCACACCCCGTGCAGAGACCCGTGTTGATGACCTCTTCGTAGAGTTCCTTCCACTGCGCCGTCCAGCGCTCGGCCTTTGCGGGTGCCTCTGTCGTGCTCATGGCACGAGATTAGGGGCTAGATGGCGTCGGGACCCTGTTCGCCCGTGCGGATGCGGATGACCTGCTCCACGTTTGTGACCCAGATCTTGCCGTCGCCGATCTTCCCGGTGGCCGCCGCCTTGCGGATGACCTCGATGACGGCATCGGCATTGGAATCGTCCACGACGAGCTCCACCTTCGCCTTCGGCACGAAATCGATCTGGTACTCGGAGCCGCGGTACGTCTCCGTGTGGCCGCCCTGGCGGCCGAATCCGCGAACCTCGCTGACGGTGATGCCCTGCACCCCGGCCGACTTGAGGGCGTCCTTCACGTCGTCGATCTTGAAGGGCTTGATGACTGCGGTGATGAGTTTCATGGTTGTGCCTTTCCGTCCCTGTGTCTACTACGCCTGGTACGCACTCTCGGCGTGCTGGCTCTGGTCGAGGCCGACCAGCTCGTCCTCGGTGCTCACCCGGATGCCCATGGTGGCGTTCAGGATCTTCGCGACCACGAAGGTCACTCCGAACGAGAACGCGAGGGTTGCCGCCGATGCGACGACCTGGTCGACGAGCAGGTCGGTGCCGCCGCCGAAGAACAGACCGTCGAATCCGAGCGCGTTCACCTTGGTGTCGGCGAAAAGGCCCAGCAGGAGCGCGCCGAGGAGGCCGCCCACCAGGTGCACCGCGATCACGTCGAGGCTGTCATCGAAGCCGAACTTGGTCTTGAGTCTCAGTGCGAGGTAGCAGACCGCGCCGGCGACCGCGCCGATGGCAACGGGTGCCATGCCCCCGACGAAGCCGGCGCAGGGGGTGATGGCGACGAGACCTGCGACCGCGCCGGACGCCGCGCCGAGCGACGTGGCGTGCCCGGAGCGCAGTTTCTCGACGACCAGCCACGAGAGCATCGCGGTGGCGGCGGCGAGGTGCGTGTTCACGAGGGCCTGTGCGGCGAGTCCGTTCGCGCCGAGCGCGGACCCGGCATTGAAGCCGAACCAACCGAACCACAGGATGCCCGTGCCGAGGATGGTGAACGGCAGGTTGTGCGGCGGCATGGCCTCGCGCGGCCAGCCGCGGCGGTTTCCGAGCACGAGAACCACGGCGAGCGCGGCCGCACCGGCGTTGATGTGCACCACGGCACCGCCCGCGAAGTCGAGGGCGCCGCGCTCTAGGCGGAGAACTTCATGCGGTCGGCGGTGGCACCCGTGATGAGGGCCGGGGTGATCACCGCGAACATCATTTGGTACCCGAAGAAGGCGAGGACCGGGATTATGAGCCCGAAGTCACCGGTGTAACCGGGCAGCTCGGCGACCGTGGCCAGGTCCTTCATGAACACGAAGTCGAGGTTGCCGATCCAGGCCCCCGTGCCGCCGAAGGCGAGGCTGAAGCCGACAGCGGCCCACAGGAGGGAGATGAGACCCATCGCGAAGACGTTCTGCATGAGCATGCCGAGCATGTTCTTCGAGCGGACCATGCCGCCGTAGAAGAACGCCAGGCCCGGCGTCATGAACGCGACGAGGGCCGCCGAGACGAGCACCCAGGCTGTCGCTCCCGAATCGATAGTTGCCGCTGCAAGCATGAGGTTCTCCGTGGGGTCGGGGGTTGTTGCCGGAGAACCGTAAGCAGACGCTGTTTCGGGAGTGTTTCGCGGCTGTGAAAGAGGTTGAAAAGCGAGGGGCCCACCCCCTGCCGGGGGTGGGCCCTGTCGCCTGTCGCCGTGTGCGGGATCAGAGGCGGTTCGAGCCGAACTCCGGGTATGCGAGGACACCCATCTCGGGGAGGTCCAGCCCCTGGATCTCGTCTTCCTCCGCGGAACGGATGCCGCCCTTGGTCAACTTGTTCTGGAGCTTGAAGAAGCCGAGCGCGATCGGGAAGATCACGAGCAGAATCACGGCCGCGCCGAGCGCCTGGGCACCGAGCTGGCCCCAGTCGCCCTTGATGATGCCCTCGACTCCCTTCGATGCGGAGCCGTTCCAGCCTGCTCCGTAGCTGCCGTTGGCGAAGATGCCGACTGCGAGCACGCCGAACAGGCCGTTCATCCCGTGGACTGCGATGGCGCCGACCGGGTCGTCAAGCTTCAGCTTGCGCTCCACGATGAACACCGTCTCGATGGCGAGGACCGCAGCGATGCAGCCGATGACGGCTGCGGCCCACGGCGCCACGAACGCGCACGGTGCCGTGATCGCCACGAGACCGGCCAGCATGCCGTTCGCCATCATGCCCGGGTCAGGCTTGCCGGTGCGCCTCGTGATCCACAGCATGCCTGCCACGGCACCGAAGGCACCGGCGATGGCGGTGTTGGTGGCCACGGTTGCGAACTGCACGTCGGTTGCCGCGAAGGTGGAGGCGGCATTGAAGCCGAACCAGCCGAACAGCAGGATGAACGTGCCGAGCATCGCCATGGGGATGTGATGGCCCGGGATTGCCCGCGGCTTGCCGTCCGCACCGAACTTGCCGATGCGCGGGCCGAGGACGATTGCGCCGGCGAGTGCGGCGACGCCGCCCACCATGTGGACCACGCCCGATCCTGCGAAGTCGACGTAGCCGGCGCCGAGGCCCATTGTGTCCCACGTCTTGGCGAGCCAGCCGCCGCCCCAGGTCCACGCCGCGAACAGCGGGTAGTAGATCGCGCCGCAGAAGACGCCCCAGATCGTGAACGAGCTCCACTTCCAGCGTTCCGCCATCGACCCTGTCGGGATCGTCGCCACGGTGTCCATGAAGGCCACCATGTAGAGGAAGAACCCGAGGAGTGCCGGGGTGATGCCGCCGCCGGACAGCGCCCAGCCGCCCTTGAACAGGAAGATCCAGTTCCCGCTGCCGAGCAGCGCGTCACCGATCGGCTGGTCGAGACCGAACGCCGAGTAGCTGAACCCGCCGAACGCGAGGGGGAACCCGATGAAGAAGAACCCGACGAAGCCGAGCCCGAAGATGGCGAAGTTCGTGCTCACCACGTGTGCGGCGTGCTTCGCGCGGCAGAACCCGGTCTCGACGAGCGCGAAACCGGCCTGCATGAAGATCACCATTGCGGCGCCGAGAACGACCCACAACAGGTTGACCTGCGTGCCGAGGATTTGGACTTCAGATTGCATTGTTTCCCTCTTCTCCTGTGCGGATGCGGATGAGACGGGCCACGTCCGTGACCCAGATCTTCCCGTCCCCGATCTTTCCTGTGTTTGCCGACGAGCGGATCGTGTCGACGACACTGTCGACTGCCGTGTCATCCACGACAATCTCGATCCGGACCTTCGGGACGAAGTCGATTGCGTACTCGGAACCGCGGTAGGTCTCGCTGTGGCCGCCTTGGCGACCAAAGCCACGAACCTCCGACACGGTCATTCCCTGCACGCCCGCAGACTTCAGTGCGTCTTTCACGTCATCAAGCTTGAACGGCTTGATGATCGTCGTGATCAACTTCACTGCTCCATATCTCCTTGTTCTGCAGCTTCCGCTGCTCCTGTGCGGCTGCTGTCTGCAACCTGCCGTCACGGTACGGAACGGAGATTTCCCGGCTGTCTTGGGATTGTTTCGGCTGTGTGGCGAGTCGGTCACTGCGTGAACACGACGGTGCGGAGTGTTACGGGAATGTGTCGGCGCCGACGGCCATCCCGTCGGTCACCGGGATTCAGGAGATCTGCGCCTGCACCCGCGACATGTGCGCCCGGGTGATCTTGCGGCCGTGACGGTCGCTCACCTCGAAACGGTCCGTCACCACGCCACCCTCCGTGGAGATGCGGGCGTGATGGACGCTCACGTTGGCGCGCGCGAAAGCGGCGGCGAGCGCCTGGAGGAGCCCGGGCTGGTCGGCACCCGACACCACGACGACACTGTGCCACGGGTGCGCCTCGTTCTCGAGGCGCAGGGTGAGGCCGTGGGTCGGGTCGATCTGCAGTCTGCGCGGTGCCGCGACACGGCCGCGGAGGCTCCGTTCAAGATCGAACGAGACCTGGGCCGCGTTCGGTCGCTGGGGGCTGCGCACGGTGAACGAGTCGAGCACGGCCCCGTCGGGCCATGTGGCGAGGTCCGCGTTCACGATGTCGAGACCGCGACCCGCGAGCACCTGGGTGATGCGTGCGAGGAGCCCGCGTGCGTCGCGGGTGGCGATGTCGATCTCCCATTCCCCGTCGCGTGCGCCGTCGTGGACGTTCACGCGAACAGTCCTGCCGCGCGGTGCCGGCTCGACCAACTCGGCATGTCGGGCGATGACGGCGGGCGGGTGGGCGATGACGTAGCTCGCCGACGCATGACGGATGCGGTCGTGGGCGAGGGGATTGTCGGTGAGCGCCATGGCCTCGCGGCGCCGGACGGAGTCGAGCGTGCCCGCGCCGCCCTCGAGCAGCTCGGGGTGTGCCAGGAGCTCCTGCACCCCTGTTGTGATCTCGAGAAGCAGCGGGTACTGCCAGTCGGCGAATTCCGTGCGGGCCTCGGTGAGGATGCGGCACCTCTCCACCGTCAACGGGTTGCCGAGGTACTCGGCCAGCTGGGCCATCACCCGGGGGTTGTGCTCGTAGGGCTCCGCCGTGGCGGCGGCCGCGAGGAGAGTGGATGCACTGATGAGGGCGAGCGTCTCGGACTTCACCTGCTGCGGCACCGCCAGCATCGCGAGGGTGGGACCAGGGTCGACACCATCGCCGGCCACGTCCGTCATGAACGCCGCGAGGAGCAGCGAGCAGTCGTCGGGGACGGCCTTCTGGATGCGCGGGCGGACGGACTCGACCGTGGCCAGCCGCGTCAGGTGGGTGGGGTCGAGTTCGGTGGTGTCCCCGCGCCGCCGGTCGAGGGCGGCGTCAAAGGCGGGAAGCGCGCGCTCGAGCACGCCGGTGATCTCCAGCAGGCGCCACGAACGGGCGTTGCCGCGCAGCAGCAGGTCGAGGAATTGCTGGGTGGAGTCCGTGTCCCAGACGAGCGGGACGGCACGGTGCTCGTGCAACCAGTCGAGCAGTCGCGTGTCCGGCGAATGGGTGGCGGCCCGCCACGCGGCCTCGAGAGCGATGCGCAGCGCCAGAGATGAGGGCGGTGTGCCACGCAGTTCCGCGGAGTCACCCACGAGGTGGATCCAGCCGCCCGGGGGCTCGGGGGTGGCGGCGGAGTCGTCGGGCGCAATGGATGCCGGCTCGCTGCGCGCGAGCCGGAGACGCAGCAGCGGGGGCGCGATAACTGTGGTGAGGAGCACCACGAGGAGCACCACCGCGTACAGGTCGTCGGAGAAGACACCCACGGACACCCCGATCGTGGCGAAGATCAGGCCGACCTCGCCACGCGGAACCATGCCCAGGCCGATCAGAAGGCGGTCGGTGTTGGTGCCCACCGCACCGAACCCGGCGAGAACCTTGCCGCCGACGGCCACCACCGACAGGACTGCGGCGACCCACAGGACGTGTGGGTCGAAGAACTTCGTGACTTCGGTGTCGATGCCGATCTGGAGGAAGAAGACAGGGATGAAGATGCCGCCGAGCGCGGTGAACTCGCGCGCGATGCGGTCGTGGTGGGCGGTGCGGCCGAGCGCCGTGCCCGCCACGAACGCACCGATGATCGGTGCGAGTTGGGCGCTGCTCGCGGCCGCCGAGAAGCCGAACGTGACCGCCGCAGCGACGGCCCCCACGGTGGCCGACGACGAGGCACGCGCCCCGATCAGGGCGAACAGGCGCGGCACCAGGGTGATGCCGATGGCGACCGAGACGACGAGGAACCCCGCTGCCAGGCCGATGGTGGAGGCGATGCCCGCGACGTCCACCGACCCCTGCTCGACCACCCGGGTCACGACAGTGAGGATCACGAGACCTAACACGTCGTCGGCCACCGCGGCCCCCAGGACGATGCGGGCCTCGGTGGAGGACAGGGCCCGCAGGTCGCCGAACACGCGCGCGGTGATGCCGACACTTGTCGCAGCCATCGCGGCTCCGAGGAAGAGCGATGCGTTGGTCGACTCGCCGAGCAGACCGCCGGCGAGGAAACCCGTGCCCATCGGGAGTGCGACACCGATCACCGCCACGACCATGGAGGCCCGGCCGACCCGCCGGAGCTCGTCGAGGTCGGTTTCCATGCCGACGGTTGCGAGGAGGACGATGACGCCGACCTCGGCGAGGATCTTCGTCGCGTCGGTGGAGCCCACGAGCCCGAGCACGGACGGGCCGATGAGGATTCCCGCACCGATCTCCCCGATGACGGCGGGAACACGCATGCGCTCGAACAGCTCCGCCGCGAGCTTCGCCACGACGAGGATCACGGCGAGATCGAGGAAGATCGACCCGTAGTCGATCGCCCCGCCTGCCGCCATCAGGCCGCCCGTCACCGCGGTGCGTCCGCGCCGGCGGGCCGCGGCCCGAAGAGTTCGCCTGCCAGTTCGGCCCCGGCCCCCGTCAGCATCCAGCCCCTGCGCCTCACGGTGATGATCGAGTCGGGGCCGAGCACCCTCCTGAGGCTAACGATTGCCGAGTCGCAGCGTCTCTCGGTGCAGTGGTCGAGACCGGCCTCCCGGTTGATCGTCGCGCGGCCGACCACACGCCCGGCGCAGCGACGGAGGACCTCGAGCACCGCCGTCTCGGTCACAGTGAGTCCGTGTCGGGGTCCGGTCATGGGGTCACCGTACGGGCCGCCGTTTTCGGGGGTGTCAGACGGATGTGAATGGCGTGTGAACGGTCACAGCCACAGGATGAGGCAAACCCCCGCGTGCTCCGTCAGACTCTCCGTCCATGGAACTTGATTACGCCCCCGAAGACGAGGCCTTCCGTGCCGAGATCCGCACCTGGCTGCAGGACAACCTGCCGAAGGGCTGGTTCGAGCCGGGGTTCGAGATGTCGAATGAGGAGCGCAAGAAGTTCAACGACGAATGGCCGTCGAAGCTGTTCGAGGGCGGCTGGATATGCGCGACCTGGCCGAAGGAGTACGGCGGCAAGGGACTGACCACCATGCAGGGTGTCGTCCTCGCCGAGGAGTTCGCGAACGCCAAGGCCCCCATGCGTGCCGACTTCTTCGGTGACACCCTCGTCGGCCCGACGCTCCTCCAGTGGGGCACCGAGGAGCAGAAGAAGCAATTCCTGCCCCAGATCCTCAACGGCTCGATGCGCTGGTGCCAGGGCTTCTCGGAACCGAACAGCGGCTCCGACCTCGCGAGCCTGAAGACCGAGGCGGTGCTCGACGGCGAGGAATGGGTCATCAACGGCCAGAAGGTGTGGACCACCCAGGGCCACCACGCCGACTACTGCTTCCTCCTCACCCGCACAGACAAGGATGCGCCCAAGCACAAGGGCATCTCGTACCTGCTGGTGCCGATGAAGCAGCCGGGCGTCGAGGTCCGCGGCATCGTGCAGCCCGACGGCACCGCCGAGTTCTGCGAGGTGTTCTTCACGAACGCCCGGTGTCCCAAGGACAACGTCGTGGGCGGGGTGAACAACGGATGGGTCGTCACCAACTCCACCCTCGCGTTCGAGCGCGGCATGAGCGCGACCACCGGTTACCGGCGGTTCGAGAGCGAGTACAAGGCGATGGTGCGCGGCGCGCGCGAGAACGGCGCGATCAACGACCCGATCATCCGCCAGCGCCTCATGGAGTACTACACCAAGATCCAGATCCTCCGCATCAACGGTCTGCGATCCCTCTCCACCACGCTCATGGGCAAGAAGGATCCCAGCATGGCCGCGCTCGGTGCGACGAACAAGATGTTCTGGACCGAGATGCACAAGGCAGCAATGGAGCTCGCGCTCGACATCCAGGGTGCGGCCTCGATGCTCGTCGACTCTGCGATGGGTGACGGCAACTGGCCCGGCACCGCACGCGAGAAGCGCCGCGATGGCTACCCGGTCAGCAGCATGATGTCGGCGTTCTTCTTCTCCCGCTCGGAGACGATCTGGGGCGGCACCAGCCAGATCCAGCGCAACATCGTGGGCGAACGCGTGCTCGGCCTGCCGAAGGAGCCCGGCAGCAAGTAGCAGCTGCCGTCGGCGGTGCGAAGAGGCCGCCGGTCGCCCTGTCAGTCCCCGGCTGAGGGGGCCTGTGCGTCCTCGTTGACGCTCGCGTCCTCGAAGGCGGCGTGCTGCCGGAGAGGCAGCTCACGAACCATCACGGTGAGGACGAGCGCCACCATGAGCATCGGGATGGCCCACCGGAACACGGTGGTGATGCCGTGGGAGATCGCGTCCAGCGCCTGGCCGCGGCCGGGTTCGGGGAGCTTGTTGATCGTGCGCGGGGCACGGAGCAGTTTCGGGTCGACCCTGCCTTCCAGCTGGAGGTTCAGGACCGCACCGTAGGCGGCGACGGCGATGGTGCTGCCGAGGTTGCGGCACAGCTGCGACAGCGAACTGGCGACGCCGAGGTCGCGCACGGCGACGGAGTTCTGTATCGCGGTGGTCGACGTCGGCATCGTGCCGCCCACGCACAGTCCCATCAGCGCCATGCCGAAAAGGCTGATCGCGATGCGTGTGCCGGAGTTGTCGATGAAGCTGACCAGCACCATTCCCGCCGACCCCAGGACAGCACCCGCGATCGGCCACACGCGGTAGTGCCCTGTCGCAGTGATGCGCTTGCCCACGTACGTGCTGGCCGCTGTCATGCCGATCATCATCGGCACGAGAAGCAACCCGGAGTTGGTGGGGGACACGCCGGTGACCGCCTGGAGGAAGAGCGGCATGAACGTGCTGACGGTCGTCATGGCGGCGCTGATGAGCGTGACCATCGGGACCATGACCTGGACGGTGTGGTTGCGGAACAGGTGCATGGGCACGATGGGGTTGGTGACGCGCGGTTCCCACCACAGGAACACGGCGACAAGCGCGACCGATGCGGCGATCATCCCCGTTGTCTGGGCCGAACCCCACCCGAACTGGCCGGGTGACCACGACAGCGCGAGGATGAGGGTGGCGACCCCCGAGACCAGGAGGAGCGCGCCGACGGTGTCGATGGAGGTGTCGCGCCGGATCACCGGGAGGCGCAGGTGACGCTGCGTCATCCAGAGCGCGAACACCCCGAACGGCATGTTCACGACGAAGATCCAGCGCCACGACGTGTTGTCCACAATGAGCCCGCCGATCAGGGGTCCGGCGACGCTGGAGAGGGCGAAGATGCTCGTGAACGCGCCCACGTAGCGGCCGCGCTCGCGGGGCGGGACGATGTCCGCGATGACGATGAATGACATTGCCATCGCGCCCCCGCTGCCGATTCCCTGCACCGCACGGGCGAACACGAGCATCCCCATGTTCTGTGCCAGCGAGCAGAGGAGCGAGCCGACCAGGAAGATGACGATCGCGAACTGCGTGAACCGCTTCCGTCCGTAGAGGTCGCTGAACTTGCCGAACAGAGGTGTGGCCGCGGTCGACGTGAGCAGGTATGAGGTGGACACCCACGTGTACGCCTTGATGCCGCCGATGTCGGAGATGATCGTGGTGAGTGCGGTGCTGACGGTGGAACCGTTCAGTGCGGAGAGGCCGACGGCCGCCATCATGGCGGCGTAGACCATCTTGATTTCGCGCTGACTGATGGTGAATGTCTGGGTTTCGATGATTGCACACTACAACTAGTGCCTTTGTGCGTGACGAACCCTGCGTACGCTGTGGGCATGGCGGGGCAACTGTTTCACTCGGGCCGAATCGAGGCGCCTTTCGGTCCCGTGACCGTGGTGGCCGATGACGAGGGGGTCCGGTGCGTCTCGTTCGGCGGCGAGCACGACATCCGCCTGCCGGCCGGTGCGACCGTCACCCCTGACCCGGCACATCCTGTCGTCGCCGCTGCGCTCGGACAGCTGCGCGAGTACCTGGACGGCGAGCGCACGGGGTTCGACCTGCCGCTGAGTCTCGAGGGAACGGAGTTCCAGGTCGCCGCGTGGCGCGCGCTGGCGGAGGTGCCGTACGGGGAGACGTCCAGTTACGCCGCTCAGGCAGCCTCGATCGGTCGACCCACGGCCACACGTGCCGTAGGCGCGGCGAACGGTCGCAACCCCGTGGCCATCGTGCTGCCGTGTCACCGCATCGTGGGATCAGACGGGTCGCTCACCGGGTTCGCCGGGGGGTTGGAGACGAAGAAGTGGTTGCTGGCCCATGAGCGTGCAGTGCGAGAGAGGCGGGGTGCGGCGCAGGAGATGGAAGCTGCAGTGCTGGAGAGGGAAGGTGCGGCGTGAACCAGGTCGCGAACGCGCTCACCCTTCTCTTGCTGGTGGTTCTCGCGCCCACGGCGATTCTCGACGTCATGAGGCACCCCCGCGCTCTCGCCGAGACGACCCGGCTCGCGATCCCGGAGGAGAAGGTGCCCGTGATCGGGGGCGTGAAGATCCTCGCGTCCATCGGCCTGCTCATCGGCACCGACTATGTCCGGCTTGCCGAGCTCACGGGTGCGTGCCTTGTGATGTACTTCGCGATCGCGGTCCTCACGCACATCAGGGTGCGCGACGGTGTGCGGCACACCGCGCCGGCGTTCGTGATGCTCGTGGTGTCGGGTCTGTACCTGCTCGCGACAGTCGCGAGGTGACCCGCTGAGGGGTCAGCGGAACTTGTCCCACTCCTCGGGGCCCTTGCCGTGCCGTGCGAGGCGCTTCACGATCCACACCGGTGCCTCCATCGGCTCGCCGCGGCGGATGGAGGAGACCATGTCGCCGTTCTCGTCCCACATGTGGCACGTGTTGAGGTTCATCGCGTAGCTGCGCTCCCGCTCCTCCGGGGTCATCTCCTCGCGGGACTTGTTGTTGCCGGAGCCCGCGCGCATCGACCAGCCGCTCTGGATGGCCACCGGTCCCATGGCGGTGAGGAGGGCGCCGATGTGCGTGCATCCCCGCGGGCCGCCGAACAGCTCCTTGACCTTGTTGTTGTAGCCGCGTGCGATGGACACGCCCACCAGCCTGTCGTAGTCCGGGATGATGTCGACACAGTGGGTGTGCGGGTGCTCGTTGAATGTGACGCTCACCTTCTCGATCGTGAACGACGGGAAGGCCACCTCGAGATCGACGACCATGTGGTGGACCCACAGGACCTCGGGATCCTCCTTGATGTACAGACCCGGCGGCTTCTCGTCCACGACGACGCCGCGCAGGATGAAACGCGAGTCGTCCACCTTGTACGTGCGCACCTCGTACCGGCGGGTGTGGATTAGTTCGGTGCCCTCGGGGGCGGGGGGAAGCATCTCGTAGCTCACGCGTTCACTCTCTCGGCATCTCTGTTGTTCGGGGTGTCCCGGTCGCCGGGCGACACGCCATTGTTGTCCGTTGCGCGGTCGGGCTCCGCACCGGAGACAAAGAAGGGGCCGGGGTGTCGCCACCCCGGCCCCATTCTCACGCCTCTCGGCGGGCTCAGCTCACTGCCACTTGAAGTGGGTGCTGTTCCCCGCACGGTCGGTTGCGGACACGCTCCACTGCCCGGGACCGCCCTTGCAGGTGGCCACGTTGACCGTGACCTGGATGAAGTTCGCCGGGTCCGGCGCGGCGTCCTGCGCGGAGTCGGTGACGACGCTGAATGTCATGTCACCGCGCTGCACATCGGCCACGTTGAGAACCGCACCTGAACTGGTCGACGCCGCGGTCACCCTGCAGCTTCCCTTGGGTCCGGACACGCTGTAGAAGAGACCACCCACGTCCTGCCACGATGACTCGGTGCCGATGGGGGCACGCTGCGGGCGCCAGAAGGTGAGGGTCACCGTGTCGGCCCCCGGGTTCTTCAGGTCGTTCGGGATTGCGTAGGTGCCGTCGGGTGCATGCAGCGTGACGGCGGGGTTGGTGCCGATCTGGAAGCTGCGGATGGACGGCGCCGTCTGGATGACGCCCGAGATCACCTGGCTGGACGAGGCCACGAGTTTGCCCGATTGGTCGGTGAACTTGTACCGGATCGTGTCGCCGACCTTCATGCCGTCCGGCCCGGGCATGCGGGGCTTGATCTCGTTGCTCCAGCTCTGGCCAGTGGCGATCGTTCCCTTGGAGGGGATGATGTTCGGCAGGCCGTCGTTGTCGGGGTCGCACGAGGCGAAGATCCACTCGTCCATGGTCTGGTCGTATGCCGCGTCCGACGGCCACCCGGACGGCGGCGCCGACGGGTTCAGTGGGTTGCGCGCGATGACCTTCGACCCGCAGAAGTCCGCGTAGTTGGTGGATCCCGAGGCCAGCGGAAGTGCGTTCGACTGGGGCTGGGGCCGTGCCGGGTCGTCGTAGTCGGGCGAGATGGTCACGGCCCGGCTCGTCGAGCCGGAGCACCAGGAGATGCCCGTGCAGTCCACGTTGAAGTACCCGAAGTTCGCCCCGGTCCTGCTGGGGAAGTACTTGGCGGTGGAGTTGAAGTCGAAGAACACGCCCTGGAACGTGTTGATCATCTTCGCCAGGCGCGAGCTCGCGGTCGCGTTGTCGCCCGGCCTGTCGATGTTGAACGCGTTCAGGTTGACGCACTCCCCGCCGCAGATGAGGCCGGTCTTGATGACCGCCTCGCCGAACTGGGAGCCGTCGCTCTTCGCCGGTGTCGAGTAGAAGGCGTCGTCGACGAGGTCGATCCGGCCGTCGTTGTCGTCATCGACGTCGACGAACGCGGGCAGACCGTCACCGTCGGCGTCACCGCCTGCGGGGTTGTCGACCGGGTCGGCGAAGGCACTGACGCTTGCGCCCTGGACCTTGGTCTTGCCGAGGTTCTCGCGTGCCGGCGGGACGCCGCCCGACACCGCCACGGCCTTGCCCGTGACGGCGACCACCGGCTTCTTCACGTTGGTGTAGGCGTAGTTGCCCTTCACGGCGACCGTCCCGAGGTCGACCGTGCCGGCCTTCGCGACCTGCTTCATCGCGGTGAAACCGGATTTCGCCTTCGAGATCGTCGTGGCCTGGGTCTTCGCCGATGCCATGTACTTCAGCATCACCGGCCCG
>RFZO01000271.1 GCA_009920715.1 Actinomycetota bacterium
CGGCCACCGCGACGATTCCGTCGCCGCGCACGATGCCGATCCAGTCGCCCGTGGTGACGGCGCCGGCGTCGGTTGTGGTGTCGCGCACCGCCTGGGTGACCTCCCCGGTGGTCATCGACGCCGCGGCGGCGGACATGTTGCGCGCGTTCGTCTCGGCCGACGCCTCGGGGTCGTACGTGACGAGAGCCGCGAGCGCCTCCGGCATCGACGTGGTGGGCACGACGCGCACCTCCTTGGAGGAGAGCTCGTCCACCTGCTGGGCGACGGGGATGATGTTCTTGTTGTTGGGCAGGATGATGACCTGGCCGGCGTTCATGTGCTCCACCGCAGCGAGCAGTTCCGCCGTGGACGGGTTGAGAGTCTGGCCGCCCGACACCACGCCGTGCACGCCGAGCTGACCGAACAGCTCGGCCAGGCCGTCGCCGCTGGCCACCGCAACGACCGCGCACGTGACCGGCGGCAGCGACGATGCGGGCGGTCTGTGCGTGGCCGCGCCGCCGAGTGTGGCCTCGCGGGCGGCGTGCTCCTCTGCGACCTCCTCGAACAGGTCGGTCACCCTGATCTGGCGGGGCCTGCCGCCGAGGGCGATGGGGGCCTCGATTGCCGCGCCGATGTCGTTCGTGTGGATGTGGCAGTTCCACAGGCCGTCGCCGCCGACGACGACGATGGAGTCACCGATGGCGCCCCACGCCCGCTTGAAGTCAGCGGACTTCGCGTCCTCGAGGTCCAGGAAGAACATCACCTCGTAGCGCAGCTCGCTGACGTCGGTGGTGCCGTCGTCATGATGGCGCAGGGCAACTGCCTCGAGCTGCTCGGCGGACGGCCCGGCGGACTCGTCGGGCTCGGGCATCGGCTCCCCGTCGACCACGTGGATGGCGGAGTCGAGAAGGAGCAGGAAGCCCGCACCGCCGGCATCGACCACGCCTGCGTCCTTGAGAACGGGCAGCATCTCGGGCGTGCGGGCAAGAGCGTCACGGCCGGCATCGCGTGCGGCGCGGAGTGTGGCCGAGAGGGTGGCACCGTTCGACACCGCGACCGCCGCGGCATCGGCGGACTCGCGCACGACGGTGAGGATGGTCCCCTCGATCGGCTTCAGCACCGCCTCGTATGCCGCGCCAGACGCGCGCTTCAGGGCCTCGGCCACGCGCGTCGCGTTGACCTTGGACTCGCGTGCGTCGTTGATGGTGCCGACGAACCCGCGGAGGATCTGGCTGAGGATGACGCCCGAGTTGCCCCTGGCCCCCATGAGCGACCCGTGGCTGATGGCCTTGCAGGTGGACTCCATGCCCTCGTTGGCGGTGTCGAGCTCGGCCACCACGGCGTCGAGGGTGCGCGCCATGTTGGTGCCCGTGTCGCCGTCGGGCACCGGGTAGACGTTCAGGCGGTTGATGCCCGGCGCGTGGGCCCGCATCGCGTCGCGGAACGTGACGACGGTGCGGCGGATCTCGTCTGCCCCCAGGACGTCAAGTTCTGACACGGGGCAAAGCGTACTGATGCCCCGTATCGCGGCCGAACCAACCGCCCTCACGGGCCAAATATGTGGCTGGCGGCAGTTGGGGGGCACCGAGCGGTGCTTGTAGCCTTGGCACCTGCGTCTTGGGGACCCCGGTCCCCGCCGAACAAAGGATCTACCGATGGCTGCAGTTTGCGAAGTGTGTGGAAAGGGCCCGAGCTGGGGCATGTCCGTGTCGCACTCACACGTGCGCACCAAGCGCCGCTGGAACCCGAACATCCAGCGCATCCGCGCCGTGGTGAAGGGCTCCCCCCGTCGCGTCTATGCCTGCACCGCCTGCATCAAGTCGGGCAAGGTCACGAAGGCCGCCCGCTAGGGCGACTGCGCCATGCAGGGCGTCATCAAGGCATTCGACCCCTCGAACGGCGAGGGTGTCGTGATTTCCGACACAGACCTCAGCGAGTACGCGCTTGCGTCGAACGCCCTCGAGGGCTCCATTTTCCGCATGGTCCGCCAGGGCCAGCGGGTCGTCTTCGACCTCGACCCGGCAGGTCGCGCCACCGCTCTCCGGCTGGGGTCGGAAGCGGACATGGGCACCCCGGGCGAATAACCTCTCCCTCACGACGGACACCCGTCCGTTCACCCCCACGTCATGAATATGTGAGGTACGTCATGGCAGCAACATCGTCGAACACCCGCCTCCAGAA
>RFZO01000272.1 GCA_009920715.1 Actinomycetota bacterium
TGTGTCACCGGTGACACACTTGTCCCCACCGACCGCGGATTAGTACCCATTGTTTCCCTGATGGGTGCCAATCAGGTTGACCCGCTGGACGTGGCGGTGGTGCAGGAGGGTGGTGTCTCCCGTGCCGCATACTCGTACCGCGATGGCGTGCGGGACACGTTTCGCATCACCACCCACAACGGGTACACCATCGAGGGCACGGCGAATCACCGCATCCGCATCATGGGCGTTGACGGAACCATCCAGTGGTGTCGCTTGGGCGACATCCAGGCTGGTACTCAGGCCTGCATTGTCCGCAAGGGCATGTTCGGTACAGGCGCTGACCTGACGCAGTGGTCGTACACGTCACATCCGGCATCCAGTAACGAAAAGACCTTCGATGCACCCGCCACGCTGGACCCGGTCTGGGGTCGCATCATGGGGTACATGATCGGTGATGGATCTTGCACCGATAAAGGCGGCATCAACATCGCGTGCGCGGAACCCGACGTGATCGAGGACATCCAAGCGGCATTGGTGTCCAAGGTTGGGTCGTGCTCGTTGACCCCCGACAAGCGACGCCCTGGTCTCTTCTCGATTCGGGCACACAGCGTGCAGGTACGTGCCTGGTTGCATCACGCTGGCGTGGGGTACGGCAAGGCCGGGGACAAGGTCATCCCCTGGGCCATCCTCGCGTCCGGACCCGACGTGTTTCGGGAGTTTCTCCGGGGGTACTTTGAGTCCGATGGGTATGTGACTCGGTCCGGCATTGGGGTTACCACCAAATCCAAGGTACTCGGCCATCAGATCCATGTGGCCCTGTTGAACTTTGGCATCATCAGCCGCCTTCGGTCGAAGACCGTTGCCAAGTACGGTACGTACTGGGAAATCTACATCCGTGGTCCTTCGTTTCGGTTGTTCTTGGAACGGGTTGGATTCGTTTCCCGTCGCAAACAAGACGCATTGATTCGGATGGCCCAGCAGTTGAACGTCAAGTCGGGTCGAATCACAAACAGGTGGGAGGTCGTCCCTCATCAGAGTGGACATGTGACTGCAGCGTACCGTATGCTCGCCGGTACTCCGGGTGCGGCGCGGTTGTGCCGTAGCAAGTACGGCACGGCGTTGACCCTCGACACGGTTCGGGCTTTGGCGGAGGTTCCGCTTGACGGCCCGGTGTTTGACCACTTTCGGACGCTGAATGCGGCCGACTACATTTACGACCCTGTGGTTTCGATCAGTACCGGTCGGGCTGAGGTTTACGACCTCAACGTCCCCGAAGGGGCAATGTTTGCCTCCAACGGGTTCATGAGTCACAACACGACCATGGGGCGCATCCTCGCACGGGCCCTCCTGTGCGACGCCCCCGTGGACGGCGACCCCTGCGACAAGTGTACGTCCTGTACGTCCATCCTGGAGCGGGGTACCGCCGAGTGCTTCACGGAGTTCGACGCCGCCACCAACAGCGGCAAGGACGACATCCGGGCCATCGTCGAGACGCTCAACTACGACACGTTCAGCGGGAAGCGTCGCATCTACCTGATGGACGAGGCCCACCGCCTGTCGAAGGACGCCCTCGACGCGCTCCTCAAGCCCATGGAGGACACCGTCCAGGGATCCGAGGACAAGATGCTCGTGTGCATCTTCTGTACGACCGAGCCCGAGCGGATGCGGTCGACCATCTTCAGTCGGTGTGCCCCGGCGTTCGTCATCCGACGGGTGACTCCTGAGCGCATCGCCGACCGCCTCGCCCACGTGTGCGAAAAGGAGGGCATCCCCTACGAGCGCGAGGCCCTCATCCTCATCGCCGAGGCGACGGAGTGCCACATCCGCGACGGTCTGAAGTCCCTCGAGGGCGTGTGGATGCTGGGCGGGGCCACCGTGGACAACGTGCGGTCGTACCTCCGCCTCAATGTCAACTCGTTCTACCTCGACATCCTCCAGGGCATCGGCACCGACCTCCCGAAGGTCCTCGAGACCGCGGAACAGGTGATGCAGTCCGTGTCGCCCGCGACGGCGTACGAACGCCTCGCGGAGGCCGCGATGCTCGCGTACCGGGTGTCGATGAACGCCGCCCGACCCCCGTCGTACTGGTCGAAGGAGGCCCTCGACCGCGTGGCCGCCCAGCACGGGGATCACCTTGTCGGGTTTGCGGACACGTTTGCGGCGCGT
>RFZO01000273.1 GCA_009920715.1 Actinomycetota bacterium
TCACCGTCGACCCCGCCGTGGCGGTGGCCGGATTCAGCACGCGGGACAGGTCGGTGAACTCGACGGTGTAGACCGTCGAACCGCCGCTCGCTGCGAGCGCCTTCGTGAGGTTGAAGATCAGGCGACACGCCGACGTGTTCACCGCAGCGATCGACGACAGCCCGGCGACGGTGCCGTCGTTGTCGAGCACGCGGATGTCGTAGCCGTTCGACTTCGAGCGCAGCGCCGCGACCAGCGCGACGTGGTTGAACGACGTCGGCTGCAAGACGTCGACGGAATAGCCCGCAGGCACCGACGTGCCCGTGTTGTTCGTGAGGGTGAGGGTCGCCTTCATTTGCGCACCGACTCGTTGATCAGGTCGTTGGCCATGCGCTCAAGATACTTCGGCACGTCGGTCTTCGTGAACCGCGCCCACGTCGCGAAGAACCCGAGGCGGGGTTCGATCTTGACCTTCTTCGTGCTGACCCACGCCACGATGTTCGACGAGCGTGCCTTCGGGCGCGTTGCCGTGCCGGGGTCGCGGATCGGAAACCGCAGGAACTTGGCCTTCCGCGGCACGATGTCCGGGAGCCGTCCGCCCGCCCCAACGGTGCCGAACTCGTGCACGCGCGCGTACTGGACCGTCTTGCGGTCGTAGACGCCGATCGTCGTGCGCAGTTCCGCGAGCGCGTTGCCCGACTCCTTCACCGCGGTGCGTTGGTCGAACTGACGGGTCAGGTTGCCCGAGCGGCGCACGAGGCCGGGACGGCCGCGGAGGCGCGTGGTCTTGAAGACCAACAGGAACTCGCCCGATATGCGCATAAACCCGCGGCGCATGATTGGCGTGGCGCGCTCGCCGAGCCGTCGGATGACGTTGCCGATCTCGGTCGAGTTCTGGAACTCGATCCGGATCACAGCGCTCGGACCCGGTAGCGGTCGAGCGTGGCCTTCACCTCGGGCAACCAGTCGACCGTTTGGATCGACACCGAGCCGCTGTCGCCGCTCTGCGAGAGCGTGCCCGCGTAGTTGCGCGTGTGGTAGATGTGCGCGCACTGCAGGTCGATGGCGTGCGCGATGTCAGGGTAGCCGCTGATGAAGTTGGCGGTGGTCGTCGCCATGCCCCCGGTGTAGGTCACCTTGAGGGCGCTCGGCGCGTCGACCTCGCCGACGGCAGGCCAAAGCTTCAGCGCGAAGATGCCGTCGTTCGAAAGCGTCGGGTTGAAGTAGTCGTCCGACGTGAGGGCCGTGTCGGCCCCGAAGGCTTGGTCGACGTCGAGGTAAACCGACGTCAACGTGGTCACCGGGAAGGCGCGCATGCGGTACACGCGCTTCCCCGGCGACACCGTGAAGTACTCGGTGCGAGAGGTGGTTTGCGCCCACCTGCCCAAGTACCGCTCGGCCGCGGCGGACACGGCCGTGATGACCTGACCGATGACAGTGTTGAATGCCGAGGGAGCGGTCTCCCCCGGCACAACCAACGTCGCAACCCGTGCTGCCGTGGTCAGGTCCACAGATCAGTTCTCGATGCCAGCGTAGACACCGGTGATCTTGACGACCTGCGCCGCGAGGCGGGCGTTGAAGTCGACTTCCTGCACGACGCGCACGAGGGTCTGATCGGCCAAGCCGAGCGTCGAACCCGCGTTCGTGACGAGCAGTTCCATCGGTCCGAAGTCCGCGAAGATCGTGTTCGACGGTTGGTAGAGCAGGATCGTCGTGGTGTCGGGGGTGGTCGTCGCGTTGTCCGTCACCGTCACCGCAGTGGTGAGGTACACCGGGATGCCGAGGATGGTCTTCTGACCGACGGTGTTGATTCCAGCAAACGCGGAAGCCATTCCGAGCGGCAGTTGCTGCGTCGTCGTGGCCGTGGCAGCGCCAACCGTGCCGGTGCCCGAGTTGAGCACGGACATCAGGTAGTACCACGCCTTCGGGTGCATGACGAACACGCACTGGCCGAGGTCGCCTTGGTTCTCCTCGACCTTCTGCATCGCGCGCAAGAGCGACTGCATGACCACCGTCGAGTCGGTCGTCGAAGCCGTCACAGACGAGGTGCCCGACAGCGACGTCAACCCGGTCGGCTGATTCGACGAACCGCTACCGACGAGGTAGCCCTTGAGCAGGGTTTCAGCAACGGCCGCTTCGAGATGGACCCGAA
>RFZO01000274.1 GCA_009920715.1 Actinomycetota bacterium
GTTTCTGCAGGCTGAGACCGTCCGGGTTGGCCCCGAACCCCGCACCGTACGGGCCGGTCTGGAGCATGAGGTCCATCTGGCGGGCCGGACCCCTTCGACCGCCCGCGCTGAGGAGGTCGTAGATCTCGTCCGCGTCGCGTCCGTGCACCGGGGATCCGGCGGTGCCCACAGCGGCGCCGATGGACTGGCGCAGCATCGCGTCGTCGATGGCGTGCGGATCCACGTCGGGGCCGAGACCCTGCAGGATGCCGCCCAGTTTGGCGAGGATCTCCCACTCGTCGGGCTGGCCCTCGTGCAGTTCGAAGACGCGCTCGCTGAAGTTGGCAACGTTGCGGATGGCGTACACGTACAGACCGACGTCGTAGTGCTCCTTCTGCAGCGCGGACGGCGCCGGCAGGATGACGTCGGCGTGGCGCGACGTCTCGTTCAGGTAGATGTCGACCGACACCATGAAATCCAGCGATGCGAGGGCCAGGTCGAGCTGCTTCGAGTGCGGGGTGGAGAGCACAGGGTTGCCCGACAGGCAGATGAACGCCCTGATCTGACCGTCGCCGGGCGTGGTGATCTCCTCGGCGAGGATCGCCACGGGGTACTCACCCATCGCCTCGGGCTTCTTGCTCACCCTGCTGTGCCCGCGACCGATCGCGAAACCCTTGCCCTTGCCGCCGCGGCCCCGCGTGGTGGCGCTGCCCGTGGCGGGCATGGTGAACATGGCGCCGCCGCGCGTGTCGAGATTGCCCGTGAGGAGATTGATCGCGTCGATGAGCCAGGCGTTGAGGGTGCCGAACTCGACAGCGTTCACCCCGATGCGGCCGTACACCGCCGCTGTCGGTGCGGCGGCGATCTCGCGTGCGAGCGTTCGCGTCACGGATGCCGGCACACCGGTTGCCTTCTCCACCGACTCCGGGGTGTGCGGTGCCACGGCGGCGCGCAGTTCGTCCACCCCCGCGGTGAGGGATGCGAGGCGCGCATCGATGGACACGAGGTTCTCCTCGAACAGCACGTTCGCCACGGCCGCAAGCAGCAGTCCGTCGGTGCCGGGCTTGATCGCGATCCACTGGTCGCTGTTCTCGGCCGTCTTCGTGCGCCGCGGGTCAATGGTGACGACCTTTCCCCCGCGCGCACGGATTGCCTCGAGACGGTCGGGGAAACCGGGCGCCGTGCAGAGGCTCCCGTTGGATGCGTACGGGTTGGCACCCAGCATCACCAGGTAGTCGGTGTGGTCGATGTCGGGAACAGGGATGCTCTGCGGCGTGCCGAACATGTAGCCACCGGCGACGTGCTTCGGGATCTGGTCCACCGTGGATGCACTGAACTTGTTGTGTGACCCCATGGAGCGGTACACCACGCCGTTGTAGAGCATCGACCCGAGGTTGTGAGCGCCCGGGTTGCCGCCATACACGGCCAGAGCATTGCGCCCGTGCCGCTCGATGACGCGACCGATGCCGTCGGCCACGGCCTGCCACGCCTCGTCCCAGGAGACCTCCACGTGCACTCCGTCCTTCTTCACGAGAGGCGCGCGGAGACGGTCGGGGTCCTCGTGCAGCTGCTTCAGCGTGGATCCCTTCGGACAGATGAAGCCGTGACTGAACACGTCGTCACGGTCACCGCGGATGCGGACGATCTGTTCCTGCGGCCCCACCGTGAGCTCCAGCCCGCACGTTGCCTCACACAGCGGGCAGGTGCGGAAGACGGTGCGGTTCTGTGAACCCGAGTCGGTGTCAGCCATGTCCATACCCTGCCACGCCGCGGACACCAGAGTCGCACCCCGGCACGCTTCGTACACTGCCTCCCGTGCAGCGTCTCGGCCCCCTCCACCCCGGCACCCTCGTGGATGCCGACGGGTTCGCCACCCGGGAGCGGGCGCCGCATGCGGCGCCGCATGTGGAGATCTGCATGATCACCACCCCCGACGGTGCCACCGCTCTCGACGGGCGGTCCGGGCCTCTCGGCGGGCCGCCCGACCAGGAAATGCTGCGCGCATGGAGACGCCGGTGCGACATCGTGCTGGTCGGTGCGGGCACCGCGCGGGCAGAGAACTATGGCCCGCCGTCACGCGAGGGACTGCGAATCGCAGTGGTCACCAGGACGTGCAATCTCGACTACTCGTCGTCGTTGTTCGCATCCGGC
>RFZO01000275.1 GCA_009920715.1 Actinomycetota bacterium
CACCTCTCCTGCCCCCGCCGCCAGCGGCACCATGGCCTCGGAGGCCCGTGACACCTCGGTGCCCTCCGTGCCGGCCAACTGGTACAAGGACCCCTCGGGCCGGTTCGAGATGCGCTACTGGAACGGCACCGCCTGGACCGAGCACGTCGCCACCGCCGGCAAGCAGTCCATCGACCCGCCGAAGAAGTAAGCCGCCCCGCGGACACCCACATGCAGGCGATCTCGATCGGTCACGCGGGCATCCTGGTCCGCACGCGCGGCATCACGATCGTCTGCGACCCGTGGTTCGAGCCGGCGTTCTTCGCCTCGTGGTTCGTCTTCCCGCGCAACGACACCCTGCCCGACGACGTCATGCACGACGTCTGCAACCCCGACTTCCTCTACGTCTCGCATCTCCACGGCGACCACTTCGACACGCCGTTCCTGCGCGACCGCATGAACAAGGACACCACGGTGATCCTGCCCGGGTTCCCCACCCGCGAGATGGAGCGCACGTTCTCCCGCCTCGGCTTCCGCAAGTTCGTCCGCACCGCCGACGGCACGGAGACCGAGATCGCCGACGGCGTGCGGGTGGCCGTGCACGTGGAGACGTCGATCACCGACGGGCCCGGCGGCGACAGTGCGCTCGTGGTGAGTGACGGAACGTCGCGTCTCGTCAACCAGAACGACTGCCGCACGAACGACCTCTCCGCGCTCCGCGCGCACGGCCCGGTGGACCTGCACTGGCTGCAGTTCAGCGGCGCCATCTGGTACCCGATGGTCTACGAGATGGACGAGACCGAGAAGAAGCAGCTGTGCGTCGACAAGGTGGAGAGCCAGTTCTCCCGCGCGATGCGCTACGTGGAGTCGATCGACGCCACCACGGTCGTGCCGAGCGCCGGACCGCCGTGCTTCCTCGACGGGGACCTGTTCGGCCTGAACATGATCACCGGCGACGAGACGAGCATCTTCCCCGACCAGCGCGAGTTCATCCGCCGCCTCGCCGACGCGGGCCGGCCGAACGCCTCGCTCACCGTGCCGGGCACGTCGTTCACCGTTGTCGCCGACCCGCACGGCGGGCCCGGCGTGGTGACCGTGGAGCAGCCGCAGGGTGCGGCATCACCAGCGGCGATATTCGCCGACAAGGCTGCGTACCTCCGCGCGTACCAGGTCGACAAGGCCGGCGTGATTGCCGCGGCGAAGGCCGGCTGGGCCGCGCGGCGCACCGACCTGGTGGACACCCTGCGCACCTGGTTCGAGCCGCTCATGGCGATGGCCCCGAACGTGCGGCGCGGCATCGGCACCGGGTGCCTCATCGTGGCCGACGACGTGTCGATCTATCTCGACTTCCCGAACGGCAAGGTGGCCGCGTACACGGGCAACGTCCCCACCGGGTCACAGCCCTACGGGTTCCGGTTCCGCATCCCGCGCGACCTGCTGGAGTCCGTGGTGGCCGAGCGCGCGGTGGACTGGTCGAACTCGCTGTTCCTCTCCGCGCGGTTCTCGGCGTGGCGCGAGGGCGAGTACAACGAGCACCTCTACAACTTCCTGAAGTCCCTGTCCGTGGAGCGCATGGCCCGCACGGAGTCGGAGGCCGCCACCAAGGCGTCGGGCGTGCAGTCCGACGAGGCCGACATCGAGTGCGGTGGCTACCTGGTGCAGCGCCGGTGCCCGCACCGCAACGCCGACCTCGCGGTGTTCGGCACCTGCCGCAACGCCGCCGAGCACTCCCTGCGCATTGCCAAGCGCCCCTGAGGGGCGTCTGCCGCCCGGAAATTTCCCCTGTTGTTGCCATGCAGCGCGCCTTCCTGCACACCTTTCAGATGGTGCCTCGATGGTGTAACGGCAGCACGCTGGACTCGTCACCCCAGAAGCGCCGGTTCGACTCCGGCTCGTGGCTCCGCAAAACGAACGGTGAACTTGGTGCTCGTGCCGGTTCTCACCCCGCGTGACGGACGGGGGAAATCCTTGTAGTCATGGCCGGCAGATTCGTCTGCCGGCCATGTTGCATCTGCGTACACTTGTGAATGACGAGTCCAGCCGGACCGGTTCAGGTCCGTCAGTGCTTCTGGGGCAAACGGGGCAGCGCGCATGCGTTGCTCCGTTTGCACGTTCGGGGTC
>RFZO01000276.1 GCA_009920715.1 Actinomycetota bacterium
CAGCACCAAGCCGTCGACGAACATCGCCCTGCACACTGGCATCAACATCGTGAACGGCAAGGTGTGGGTGGGCGTCATGACGCCGCGCGGCGTGGGCAAGAAGCAGATCGTCAACTACTTCTTCCAGTTGATCGACGCGAACAAGGTGGTCACCGCCACGTTCGCCACGTCCACCAGCCGCGAGAAAGTGGTGATCGGTTCGATGACCGCGGCCCCCGGTCGCTATCAGGTGCACATCACTGCCCAGTTGAAGTCCGGCGCCAAGCTCACGTGGCACGGTCCGTGGATCACGGTGAAGTGACCCCGCGGCGACGGTCGTTGTGAAGGATCACTCCCCGTGGAAGAACGCAGAGATCCAGCCCGCCAGCAGGCCCTGGTCGAGCGAGGTGCGGGTGAGGGTGGCGCGCGCGGCAGCCGCGTGTTCCTCGCCGAAGAGCGAGACGCGCGTGGCCAGCAGGCTGTCGGCGAGGGCGGGCGAGAACTCCGGGTGGACCTGCAGGGTCCAGGCCCTCTCGCCAACGAACATCCCGCCAACCGGGCAGTAGTCGCTGCTCGCCCAGACAGTCGCGTCGGCAGGGACCTCGAGCACCTGGTCCTGATGGCTGGCGGCGAGATGGATGACCTCCCGAGGGGGTGTCATCCATTCGCGGGTCTCGTGCACCTCGTACTCCTTCGCACCGATGCCCCACCCAAAGTCGGCCTTGCGGACCGCGCCGCCGAGCGCCTGGGCGAGCAACTGGTGGCCGAAGCAGATGCCGACGAACGGTGTCTCGGTGCGCACGATCTCGCGCAGCAGCTCCTCCACGGTGCGCAGCCAAGCGACGTCGTCGTACACGCTGAGCCGGCTGGGCGAGCACAGCCACCCGTCCTGCTCGTCGAGTGACTCCGGGAACTGACCCTCGTCGCAGCGGTAGGTGACCACGTTGATGCCGTGCGGGCCGAGCAGCTCCTGGTACAGCTCCGGGTAGTCGCCGCCCACGTGGAGACTGCCGGCATCGATGTGCCCGACGAGGAAGAGCCCGACGGACCTCACCGGAACGAGAACACCTTCGCGGGTCCCGACTGCAGTTCGGGCAGAAGACCGCGCTCGCGGAGAATGGGCATGACGCCCTCGCCGAACCAGTAGGCCTCCTCGAGGTGCGGGTAGCCCGACATGATGAACGCGTCGTTGCCGACCGCGTGGTACTCCTCGATGCGGTCGGCGACCTCCTCGTAGCTGCCGACGAGCGCGGTGCCCACGCCGCCCCTCACCAACCCGATTCCCGCCCACACGTTGGGGTGGATCTCGAGCTTCGAGAGGTCGCCGCCGTGCAGGTCGAACTGGCGGCGCTGGCCGACCGACTGCGTGCGCAGGAAATCCTCGCGTGCGGCGGCGATGGACTCCGGCGACATCGACGCGAGGATCGAGTCAGCCACCGCCCACGCTTCCTCGCTCGTCCTGCGGGCGATGACGTGGAAACGGATGCCGAACCGCATCGTGCGCCCGAACGCTGCGGCCTTCGCACGCACGCGCTCGATCCGATCGCGGATGGCATCGGGTGTCTCCCCCCACGCGAGATAGAGGTCGACGGTCTCGGCCGCCACGTTCTCGGCCTCCTCGCTGGCACCGCCGAAGTAGATGGGCGGCACGGGGTCGGGGATGTCGCGCGTGGTGGCGTCGGTGACGTCGAAGAACTCGCCCTTGTGGGTGAAGGGGCTGCCGCTCCACGCACCGCGCATGATCTTCACGAACTCGGCCGTGCGCGCGTAGCGCGTGGCCTTGTCCTCGGTGATGCCGAAGCGGGCGAGCTCGGCCTGCTCGGCACCGGTCACGATGTTCACGAGGAGACGGCCGTTCGACACGCGCTGGTAGGTGCTGGCCATCTGCGCGGCGAGTGTGGGCGTGAGCAGGGCGGGACGGAACGCGACGAGGAACTTGAGGCGCTCGGTCACGGCGAGCAGGGCGGCGGTGGAGATCCATGCGTCCTCGCAGCCGGTGCCGCATGGGGTGAGCACCGCGTCGAAGCCGAGCTGCTCGCAGGCCTGTGCGATCTGGGACAGGTACGCCACGCTCGGGGCGCGGCTGGTGCC
>RFZO01000277.1 GCA_009920715.1 Actinomycetota bacterium
ATCTTCGGCAACCTGGACGTCTTCGTCCAGGGCTTCGCCATCGTGGAGCCGTAGGCACCGTGTCCGTCGCAGCGGCCGTCGAGGAACTGAGGCACCGCCTCGGTGACAAGGTGACGACCAACGACACGGTGCGCGAGCACCACTCGAAGGACGAGAGCTTCCACCTGCCGGTGATGCCCGACGCGGTCGTGTGGGCCGAGTGCACGGAGGACGTGGTCGCGGTGGTCACCGTGTGCAACGAGCACCGCGTGCCGCTGGTCCCGTTCGGCGTCGGAACGTCGCTGGAGGCGAACAGCACCCCCATCCACGGGGGCATCTCGCTCGACATGTCCCGCATGGACAAGGTGCTGCGCATCAGCGGCGACGACCTCGACGTCACCGTGCAGCCGGGAGTGCGCCGCAAGCAACTGAACGAGGTTCTCTCATCCCACGGACTGTTCTTCCCCGTCGACCCCGGCGCGGACGCGACGCTCGGCGGCATGGCGTCAACGGGTGCATCCGGCACCACCACCGTGAAGTACGGCGCCATGAAGCAACTGGTGCTGTCGCTGCAGGTGGTCACGCCGAACGGCGAGGTCATCACAACGTCGGGCCGCGCGCGAAAGACCTCGGCGGGTTACGACCTGACGCACCTCTTCGTCGGTGCGGAGGGGACGCTCGGGGTGATCACCGAACTGACCCTGCGCGTGTTCGGCATCCCGGAGGTGACGGCGGCGGCGACGGTGCAGTTCCCGTCGGTGCGCGATGCAGTCGATTCGGTGATCGAGGTCATCCAGTACGGCATCGACGTCGCGCGCATCGAGCTGCTGGATGCCGACGCGGTCATGGCCGTCAACAAATACTCGGGCACGTCTCTGCCGGAGCAGACACTCCTGCTGCTCGAGTTCCACGGCACCGACCGGTCCACCGCCCATTCGATCGACGCGGTGCGCGAGGTGTTCGACAGGCGTGGCGGAACGGGGTTCCGCCAGACCACCGACGAGGCGGAGCGCAGGAGACTGTGGCAGGCACGCCACGACACGTCGATCGCGTGCCGCGTCCTCGTGCCGAACGCGAAGTCGTTCGCCACCGACGTGTGCGTCCCGATCTCGCGTCTCACCGACTGCATCGAGGAGACCCAGCGCGACCTCGCCGACTCCGGCATCTTCGGGCCGATCATCGGCCACGTCGGTGACGGCAACTTCCACGTGGTCATGAGTGTCGACCCGAACGACCATGTCAGCGTGGAACGCTGCGAGGCCCTGCACGCCCGCCTCGTCGACCGTGCGCTGGCGATGGGCGGAACATGCACCGGGGAGCACGGCATCGGGACCGGCAAGCGGGCCTACCTGCGCCGCGAACTGGGCGACAACGCGGTGGACCTGATGGCAACCGTGAAGCGGGCGCTCGACCCGAACGACATCATGAATCCGGGGAAAGTGGTCTGACGCCGGTCACCTGCGGACCTGGCCGCCGTCCCTGACGACGATCCGGTCACCGAGGTACTCCTCCAGCATCTCCACGCGCGACTGCGCCGTGAACACGTTGAGTTCGGTGAGCTCGTCCGACGCGCACGACTGCCGCACCGTGAGAGTGAGCGTGCCATCCTTCGATGACGACGACACCTCGCGGACGCACTGGTCGTGCGACCGGTCGAGCCCGGAGGCGATGCGCAGGATGCCGGCGATCAACTCGACATCGTGCTGGCGGTCCTTGGACAACTTGCCGAATTCCTCGTGCGACGGCTTCGGCATTCCCTTGCGGTGGTAGCGGGCCGCCAGCGCGATCACGTTGATCTCATCATCGGTGAACCCCATCAGGTCCGCGTTGCGGATGATGTAGTACGAGTGCAGGTGGTACTTCGAATACGCCACCGCATTGCCCGCGCGCGCGAGCAGCCCCGCGGCACGGAGCAGCCTCTCAAGCGAGAGATCCACCTCGTAATGGCGGCCGACTGCCCTCAGGATGCGCGACCCGAGTTCGGCGACGTGCGTGCCGTGCGCGATGTCGACCGAGCACCGCTCGGCGAGCCTCATCGCGCTTGCCTGCCCGGCGTCGACGGTGTCGGCGGCCATCAC
>RFZO01000278.1 GCA_009920715.1 Actinomycetota bacterium
CCGCATCGCCGAGGTGAACGCGGCGGGCGTCCAGCGTCCGTGGGGTCCCATCCTGTCGGTCCCGCCCCCGATGTTCTACGACACCCCGCGACCGACGATGTCCCTCGTCGGTACGGCCCCCGCCGTCGCACCGACGGCGACGGGCATCCCCCCGGCGGGGGCCATGCACGTCGCCCTCCCCCGGTACTCCACCAACATCCGAATCCGCAACGCGGAACCGGGCGGTGGCAACACGCTCTACTTTTCGTTCGACGACGGTCAGCCCGAAATCTCGATGGAACCGGGCGACTCCGACATCTTCTACGACTCGTCGGTCACCGACATCCTCGTCCGTGGCGGTGGCGGCACGGCCGCCTTCGAGATCCGATGCGCCCTCATCAACGGGGTCGTCAACTGACCCCGTGAACCGATGAACCCCCTATAACCCGACGCATAGCGGGTGCCCTCCCACAGTCCCCATCACAGGAGTTTCGCCATGCCGTACATCTGCCTCAGCCGCAGTGACATCCCCGACGGAACGCTCCAGGTGCTCGACCTCTGGCCGAACACCTCGCAGCGCAACCAGGCCATCGACCCCGCCGGCCAGACCAAGTACGTGAACCGGTACCAGAACGACACGCTCGCCCTGTCCGGCACGGCCACTGCGGCCGAGTACAAGGGCCTCGCCGCGTACTTCGTCGACCACGTCGTCAAGAACGCCGCCAACATCCCCATCACCGCCGCCGTCGCGAACCTCATCGCGGGCGACGTCGCCGCCGCCGTGGACGCGGGCACCGCCGTGACCCTCGCGGTCGTGAACGCCTCCATCCAGGCCCGCACGGGCGACGCCACGTCGACCCTCACGACGGGCAACTCGAACGGCACCCTCGCCGACGTCCTGAAGATCTGCGCGGGTGGCGAGTACGTCCTCCCCGCCGGCACGACGGTCATCACCGGCGTGAACGCCCCCGTCAACGCGGGCTCGTTCACCAGCGGCCAGTACCGCGCGACGTACGAGGGCAGCGCCCTCTACTCGAGCATCGCCGAGGGTCAGATCGCCGGGTTCTCCAGCGCGACCTTCGAGTACGGCGGCACCACCGGCGCGGCCCTCGTCGTCTACGACGACAGTGGCAACGCCCTCACCTGAGCCGGACGACAGGTAGGGCACCCTGAAGGGGGGTGAGGTCCGCCCACAACAGGGCGGGCATCACCCCCCATTCTAACTTTTCGCGCACCCACAGTCAGGAACACCGCCATGCAGGGCACCGGAACCGGTCGGTACCGCACCTCAGACCTCTACTACGCCGCCTACCTGAAGGTCGCCGCCGTCCCGTTCATCGAGGCCGTCCGCGAACAGGGTGGGCGCGTCGTGTTCGTGTTCGAGGACTCCGACGGGATACGGGACCTGAAGAACCAGTACTACGGCCGCAACGCCAAGGTCGTCGCCATGACCTACGCCGACGAGGTGAAGGCCATGAAGGCGCTCACGTTCAACGCCTGAGGAGAGACGATGGGAGTCGCGTTCGCGCCAGGTCAGACGCTGGGTCGGGGTGACCTCGACATCTTCCTCACCAACTCGTCGGGGAACGTGTCGAACGCCTACTCCATCACATTCGCCCTCTACTGGGTCGACCCCTCGTCCAACGCCGAGGTCCTCATCGGGCCGTCCACCCGGCAGCCCGTCAACCCCGCCGTCGGCGAGTACTACGCCGCCGTCATGATCCCCACGTCCGCCACCGCCGGCACCTACCACATCCGGTGGACGTTCAAGCAGTACTCCTCCGACCCCGACGCACAGGTCGTCCAGGAGTTCGCCGTCGTCGCCGCCGGGTCCGACACCGGTGCCGGATCGACCGGCACCACTCACTCCGCCTGCGAGCAGGACCTCGTCAAGAAGCTGCGGTTCCTTCTCAGAGACAACAATCCTGATAAAAATTATAAATTCCGCCCGCCCCAGGGGGAAGGCACCGTCGGGTGCTACAACCGGGTGTTCGGGTACGTCTGGGAGGACGCCGAACTGTACGAGTACCTCGAGATGGCCCTGTGGAAGTGGAACATGCAC
>RFZO01000279.1 GCA_009920715.1 Actinomycetota bacterium
CGTCAAGCGCCTTGAGGAAGTCGAGGGTTTCAACGAATTCAAGCGGGCCCACGCGGACAAGGATGGGAACACCCCGGAGGGTTACAACTACCGTCTGGACGCCCTGAAGTTCTGCGCGAAGGTCTTCGCTCTCCACGATGCGGCTCGTGACCCTGCGCCCTTCCTGTGGCTCGACGGCGATGTACTCACTACAAAGCCCCTCACCATCGGGTGGCTCCACGATATATGTAAGGGGCACGTCACCCACCTGGGGAGGAAGGGAATCAACTACTCGGAGACGGGCTTCATCTACTTTGCCGGCAACGAGGGGCGCACCCTCATCGCTGATATGTACGACATCTACATGAGCGGGGAGATCTTCAACTACAGCGAGTGGACTGACGCCTTTATCTTCGAGCGTGTCCTCCAGATGCACAAGCTTGGATGCCTTCGAGAACAGCCCGCTGAAGGAGGTCTTCACCCACCTCAAGGGGGCTCGCAAGAACACCAAGGTCATCCAGGGGCTGAAGACCCGCTACGACCAGTTGCTGGCTCTCGTCCAGCACTACATGCCCAGCGTCCTGCTGGAGACCGGCACGTGGAATGGTGACCGGGCCCTGCAGATGGCGCAGGTTGCGTTTGGGAAACACGACCACGTTGTCTACCATGGCTACGACCTCTTCGAGGAGGCATCGGCGGATACCGACGCCAAGGAACACAACATCAAGAAGCACTTCTCCCTGGAGGATGTAACCAAGAAGTTGGGAGAGTTCGCGGAGGCGATGGCCGCCAAGGGGAAGAAGTTCGAGTTCCACCTCACGAGGGGGGACACCAAGGATACCCTCCGGGAAGTGCCGGGCGTGGAGTTCGCGTGGCTCGATGGGGGCCACTCCTTGGATACCATCGCACATGATTGGGAGATGTGCAAGCGCATCCCCGTGGTAGTCTTCGACGACTACTACGTGGCGGACCCTGACGGCAACCTGCCCGCCGCCGAATTCAGGGGGGTGGAGGCCACCTTCACCCGCATCCTCCGGGAGAAGCGCGTCTACAAGAGCAAGGATAGGGTGTCCGGGGGTGGCATCGTCCAAATTGCGGCGGTGGGCGAGGGGCTCCCCGATCTTCCGGGGGCGGGCATGGGCGCGGTGCCCCTCAAGGTCACGGCGCAGGATTGCATGCCCAAGGACCACATCATCAGCAACGTCAAGGAGAACATGGAGTTGCTCTCCCGGTGGGTCACCAAGGCGCGGCCCCACTCCCGCAAGCTGGTGATCGTGTCGGCGGGCCCCGACATCCACAAGAGGAAGGACAAGATCCTCAAGATGTGGCGGGAGGGTGCCGACGTGGCGGTGGTGAAGCACTCGCTGCCCACGGTGCTGGGCTGGGGCATCGACCCCCACTACCTCGTGCTGCTGGATCCGCGCCCCGTTGATGGCATCTCCACCCACGGCATCAAGCGTACCGACCTCCTTGAGGACATCCCGCCCACCACGAAGGTGCTGGTGGCTTCGATGTCCGACCCCTCCGTGACGCGGCACGTGATGGCGCGCACCAAGAATGTGTGGGGCTGGCACGCCATGACGCAGGCGCTGCTGAAGAGCGAGGTGTTCCCGCCGGGTTCCCTCCTCGTCAACGGCGGCACCTGTGCGGCGTGGCGGGCGATGTCCCTGAGCCTCTCCCTGGGGTACAGCGAGTTCCACCTCTTCGGATTCGACTTCTGCTACCCCGAGGGCCAGATCGACAAGAAGGCCAAGGATGAGCAGGGTCGCCCCAAGTACATGGAGATTTCCATTGGGCAGACGGGCAAGAAGTTCTGGAGTACGGGGGAGTTGATTGCCGCAAGTCAGGATGCCCAGTACTTCTTCGAGCACGCCCAGGAGATGGGCATGCGCATCTACTGCCACGGAGAGGGCGTGGGCCCCACCATCTGGAAGCTCATCCTGGGCGACAAGAAGCAGGAGCTTCCGACCCTTGAGGAGATCTTCAAGTGAACGTCCTCATCCTCCCGGATTCCCACGCGCGCCCCGGAGTCAATAACCGCCGGTTCGAGTGGCTCCTCAA
>RFZO01000280.1 GCA_009920715.1 Actinomycetota bacterium
AGATGATGTCGTGGGTGGCGTGGTGAAGGCCGCTGTTCCAGCGCTTCATTCCGTTCAGCACCCATTCGTCGCCGTCCTTGTACGCGGTGGTCTCCAGGTACGTGGCGTCGCTCCCGTGGTTCGGCTCGGTGAGACCGAATGCAAGACGCTTCGTTCCGTCGAGGAAGCCGGGCATCCATTCCTTCTTCTGTTCCTCTGTGCCGAAGTCGCGCATCATGAGGACGGTCGGGAAGTTGCCCACGATCGATGACTCGTTCTGCAGGTCGTTGTGAAGGCCGAGGCCCTTCGTGGCGAGATGCTCGCGGATCACCGCCATCTTGAGGTTGCTCGCGTCCTGGCCGCCGAACTCCTTCGGCAGGGCGAGGCGCAACCAACCGGCGGCGTCGGCGCGACGGCGCATCTCGCGCAGCAACGCCTCCCAGTCGGCGGTGGGGACTCCGTCGTTCTCGAAGTCGGTGCGCGACCATTCACGACGGTGGTCGAAGAACCGTTCGTTGTCGTCGGCCGCCTGCAGCGGCTTGATCTCGGACTCGATGAAGGCATCGAGTTGGTCGAGAGTCTCCTGGATGTCTGCGGGCACGGCGAAGTCCATGTGTGGACAGTACGCCCCGCGCGACGGGCATCCACAAGCGAGACCAGCACGGATTCTTCGGCACTTCTTACCGAATCACCCTGTCGCCGCGTGCCCGTCGGTCTTACGGTGAAAACCATGATCCGACGCACCCTCCCACTGGTCACCGTCCTCCTCCTCGCGGCATCGGCTTGCTCGTCCGACGCCGTCAGTGACAGCACCCCGGCGCCGACGGCCGGGACGGGGCCGCACGCCGGCGAGTCCACGTTCGTCGCCGAGGTCTGGGCCGACAACTGGTTCTCGCTCTACGTCAACGGGAAGCTCGTGGGTCAGGACTCCGTGCCGATCACGACCGAACGGTCATTCAACTCGGAGCGAATCACTTTCACCGCCACGTATCCCCTCACGATCGCGATGGTCACGAAGGACTTCAAGCAGGATGATTCGGGGCTCGAGTACATCGGCACCGACCGCCAGCAGATGGGTGACGGCGGTTTCATCGCCCAGATCACGGACACCGCATCGGGGCGCATCGTCGCCTCGACGGGCCGGACGTGGAAGGGGCTCGTCCTCCACCGTGCACCACTGGATGAGTCATGCGAGAAATCGGCATCCCCCGCGACCGACTGCGCGTCGAAGATCGTCGCCGAACCGTCGGGTTGGACGTCTGCCGGTTTCGACGACGCGACATGGGCCCCGGCAACGACCTATTCGGAGGAAGAGGTCGGTGTGAAGGAGGGCTACAACGACATCTCGTGGGATCCGTCTGCCGAGCTCATCTGGACGGCGAGTCTCAAGCTGGACAACACGATCCTGTGGCGGCACACGGTCCCGTCGGGGTGACGGTGAACGAACGGCACGCGCAGGTCTAGCCGCGGCGGGACTGCATGATGGCGGAGACGACCTTGCCGTCCGCCTTTCCCTTGCTGGCCTTCATGACGCGTCCGACGATCGCGCCGGCGGCCTTCTCCTCGCCGGCGCAGTACTTGGCCCACGCGTCGGGGTCCGCAGCGATCGCCTCGTCCACCATGGCCTCGACGGCGGAGGTGTCCATCGCCTCGAAACCCTTGGAAGCGGCGATGGCAGCGGCATCGCCGCCCCCGTTCGCCACGATCTCGGCGAGCACGGTCTTGGCCTGCGTGGCCGACAGTTTCCCGTCGCGCTCGAGGACGGTGAGGGCGGCGACGTCGGCCGGCGGGACGGACGGGTTCTCGCCCGCCTCCGCGAACGCCTGCGTCACGTAGATGAGCGCGCGAACCGGGTCACCGCCCGCGTCGGCGATCGCCTTCACGTAGTCGTGCTGGCCACGCTCGACGGCAACGATGACCGCCTCGCTCTGCGGGTCATAACCGGTGAGCGCCTGCAGCATGGCGCGGCGCTCGGCGGGCAGCGGCGGGAGCCCGGCGCGCACGCGGTCGATCCACTCGCTGCCCGGGTCGAGCGGCACGAGGTCGGGCTCGGGGAAGTA
>RFZO01000029.1 GCA_009920715.1 Actinomycetota bacterium
GGGGCGTGATCACCTTCGGCGTCATGGTCATCACGATGCTGTTCCAGGTGAGCTGACACAGCCGCACCTCGCTGAGATTGTCAGACCACCTTGATGGTGAGGGTCTTTGTGGTCAGCACCTTCGTCTTTGTGTTCCGCTGCTTCAGCGTGAGGGTGCAGGTTCGGCCCTTTGTCACTGCCACCAGTTTTCCGGCGGAGATCCTGCACCCTGTTCCCTTCACCGACCACGTCGGCGTCTGGCCCTTCGTCACCGCAATCAGCCGTGACAGCACGGTCGCCGAGCCCTTCTTCAGGTTCTTGGCCGTGGAGGAGGGTGGTCCCCGCGATGAGTGCCTGGTACACCTGGTTCGCGTTCTGGCTGCCGCCGGTGGTGGAGGTGATGGCGGTGACGAAGACCTCGGGTGACGAGTAGGTGAGGTTCGGGAACGTGATGGTCACACCGATGTCGCTGATGGCAAAGGTGCGGTCGACCACCGTCTCGACGCCCGCCTTCTTCACCGAAGCGGCAAGGGCTTTATTGAGGCCGTCCTCAGTCTTCGGGATCTTCCACCGCTCCAGCATCCCGTTGGAGATGAACGCACGGAAGGCGCCCGAGTTGACGGTGGTGCCGTCCGCAAGCAGGTGCGGTGACGCCACCCTCACCTGGATCTGGGGATTTCCCTTCGAGTCCACCGCCACCGACGGTTGGTGGAAGTAGGTGGCGTTCGTCGAC
The DNA here is from genome assembly GCA_009920715.1 of Actinomycetota bacterium. GTDB lineage: Bacteria > Actinomycetota > Acidimicrobiia > Acidimicrobiales > Ilumatobacteraceae > UBA2093. The sequence continues at coordinate 713 of RFZO01000029.1, forward strand.
ACCCAGATCGGTCCGGGAATGTCGGCCGCGGGCGGGTTCACCATGGTGCTCGAACGCCCGTAGAACACGAGCGGGTTCGATTCGGCACGGTCCACGTTGCAGACCACGAACTTCATGCTGGGGATGCCGCATCTGTCCGTCCACGGCTTGGTGGTGTCGTCGCTCTTCTCCGTGTCGAAGTCGATGTGCTGGGCGGCGGACTCCAGTGCGACCCGGGCGGGCTTGCCCTCCATGGTGAGCGTGAGGTCGTTGCCCGACAGCGCGAACGACATTGTGCCGTCAGCGGCGACGAGCACGCTGTACTGCGGCAACGTGTGCATCTTGAACCGTGCGGTCACTTTGACCACGTCATTGGCCGTGAGAACGCCGGTGAGGTCAACCTTGCCGTTGCCGCCATCCTGGTCCTGCGGGCGCCTGCCCACTCCCCACACGTCCGACGTGGAGAAGGTGCCCGTGGAGGGCACGCGGTACAGGTGGAACATCGCCTCGTACTGGGCGTTGCTCACCGATGCGTCATGGGTCTTGTAGGCGGTCATGCGCGCGACGAGGCCGAGTGTGGAGGGCGCAGGCGCGCCGTTCACGGTGACGTCGAAGCAGTAGTTGGTGATGCCTGCTGCGGCATCGCACTTCAGCATGATCACAACCGGGGAGTCGGTCGTTGACGGCTCGGGCCAGTGGCAGGGCACCGTGGCAGCGGACGGGTTGGTGCACACGGGCAGCAACTGGGTGTACTCGGGAATGTCGACGGCCGTCACCGGGCCCGATGGGGCCGTGACGGCGACTGCGGAGAACAACAACGACAGTGCTGCCGCCAAGAGACGTGTGGGCACGTGTTTGGACATCGCACAACCCTAATCGCGGCCGACGAACTGCACCACTGACTACTCTCGTCAGGCATGGATTCCGCACCTGTCATCGGTTTCGTCGGCACCGGGCACATCGCCACGTTCCACTCGAAGATGCTGCGGCGATGCGGCGTGCCCCACACCCGCGGTCCGGTGTTCGACATTGACCCGGCGCGGGCAACGGCCTTCGCGGAGGCGAGCGGAAGCACCGTGGTGAGCAGTGAGCAGGAGGTGGTGGACGGCAGCGACCTCGTCTACATCTGCACGTGGACCAGCGAGCATGCCCGGCTGGTGGACATGTGCATCGCCGCGGGCAAACCCTTCTTCTGCGAGAAGCCGTTGTCCACCGGTCTCGCAGGGGCGGCACGGATGACGCAGGCGGCCGTCGCCTCCGGGCTCACCCACCAGTGCGGCCTGGTCCTGCGCCGCAGCCCTGCCTACCTGTGGGCACGTGAACTGATCGCCGACCCGGCCTCGGGCGGCGTGATGGCCGTGGTGTTCCGCGACGACCAGTTCATCCCCACGCAGGGCCACTACAGGTCCACGTGGCGCGGCGATGTGTCGAAGGCCGGTGCGGGAACGCTGCTCGAGCACAGCATCCACGACGTCGACATGCTGAGGTTCCTGGTGGGCGACGTGGCCGACGTGAGCGCCAGGGCCACCTACGCGCACGGGATAGAGGGCATCGAGGACGTCGTCGCTTCGTCCGTCCGCTTCTCGAACGGTGCCGTCGGGACGCTCACCACGATCTGGCACGACAATCTGTCCCGCCCCAGCCTGCGCCACGTGGAGGTGTTCTGCCACAACCGCACCGTCGTCATCGCGGGTGACGACTGGTTCGGCCCCGTCACGTGGAGCGACGCCGACGGAACGACCGGTTCACTGGGCGGTGAGGACCTGGTCGAGCGCACCGCTCCCCTTGCCGTCGGTGATGCCAACCCCGACGGTGCGTTCGTCCGGGCCGCTACCGACGGTGAGCCCGGTTATCCCGACTTCGCCGTGGCACTCGCCGCGCACCGTGTTGTGGAGGCGATGTACGAGAGCTGCCGCTCGGGTGGCTCCGCCGTTTCTGTCTCCTCGGGGCCCTCATGACCGGTCGCGGCGGCGCCGACGAAGTGGTGCTCCTCCCCACAACCGAGGTTCTGGACCTGCGGGTGCGGGTGCTGCGCAAGGGGACTCCTTTCACCCACGCGAACTACCCGGAGGACTCATACCCCGACGTGGTCAACTTCTGCGTGGTGCGCGACGGGAAGCCGGTGGCCACCTCCACGTGGTTCGGGAAGGAATGCCCGCTGCACCCGGGGGTGCCGGCGGTGCAGCTGAAGGGCATGGCCGTGGATGACGCGCTGCAGGGCTCCGGCCTCGGCGCGCTGCTTGTGGAGCGCGGCATGGAACATGCGCGTGGGCTGGGTGCGGCGCTGGTCTGGGCCCGGGCGCGGGACTCTGCGCTCTACTTCTACGAACGGCGAGGCTTCGCGGTGGAGGGTGACGGGTTCATCGACGAGCCGACGGCCATGCCGCACCACATCGTGACGAGGAGGACTGCAGAATGACTGCCGAACCCATGAGCCAACGCACCACGGTGCGGCGCGGCGCGAGCCACGCCGAGTACGGGCGCGCAGAACTTCTCGCGATCCTGCGCGCCGGCCCGGTTGCCCACGTGGGAGTCAACACTTCGGACGGCCCGTTGGTGCTGCCGATGGCCTACGGAGTGACAACCGAGGTGATGTACCTGCACGGGGCGCTCGCCAATTCCCTGCTGAAGGCGGGCACAGGAGGGGTCTGCGCCACAGTCACCCTGCTGGACGGTCTGGTGATCGCGAAGACCTCGTTCAACAACACGATGAACTACCGCAGCGTGGTGGTGCGCGGCACGCCGCGCCTGGTGACCGACGAGGCAGAGCGCCTGGTCGCACTCCGTGTGATCACCAACCACATCGTCGCGAACTGGGAGCACCTGCGCCCGCCGTCGGAGTCCGAGCTGCGTGCCACACGTATCATCGCCCTTCCTCTCGACGAGATGTCGGCGAAGGTGCGTACGGGTCCGCCCGTGAACGACGACGTGGATGCGGACGCTCCTCACTGGTGCGGGGAGATCCCACTGGTGTCGGCATGGGCCGCGCCGGTCACCGCGCCTGATGCGGGAGCGCCGGTGCCGTCCTCAATTGCGGCCATGGGGAGGAACGCAACCAAACACTGATCCCTGCCCGCGATGGTCGCAGACATGGACGGTCAACGCAGCAGTCGCCGGACGATGCTGCCGACAAGCTCGATGAAGTAGACGATGAGGAAGATGCTCAGGACGACGGCTCCGGTCGTCTGGTATTCGAGCACACGCAAGGACCCCAGGAGCAGGAAGCCGATTCCGCCGCCGCCGACTATGCCAAGAACAGTGGAGGACCGTAGGTTCACATCGAGTATGTAGAGAGTCTGACTGACGATGCCTGGAAGGGCCTGGGGCACGACCGCCGCGACAAACTCCTGGACCCTCGAAGCCCCCACCGCGACGAGCGCCTCACGCGGCGAGGGGTCTACTTCCTCGAGTGTGTCCGCAAAGAGTTTCGATGTGAAGGTCGCGGTCACGAGAGTGAGCGCAAGTGTGCCGGGAACGGGACCGAGCCCCATTGCGCTCACAAAAATCACTGCGACGATGAGCTCGGGAATTCCACGGAGCAGGAGGAGAGTCACTCTCGTCGAGAGCACGATCACTCTGCGCACGACGATGTTCCGCGCACCGAGGATGCCGAGCGGAACAGACAGGAAGAGCCCGAGACCGGTTGCCACGAATGCGATCTGGACTGACTCGGTCATCCCCTTCACCAGTTCGTCCCGGGCGGTGGAGAAATCAGGCGGAAAGAGATCTCCGAGCACAAGGATGAGGTCGGGATACCTGGGAAGGGCCCCGAGGAGGGGCATGTCCACCAGGAGGAACGCGACAATCAGCATCAACCCGGCAACTACGGCCGATGAGGTGCGCAGGATTCTCTCGCTGGTCCACGGTGGAGTGAGACTCCGGTCCCGGATGGCACGTTCGTTGCGGGCCGTGTCGCGGGCAACCTTGCGCTTGGCATAGCCAGACTGACGGCGGTTCGCGAGCACGTTCGTGTTCTCCCCGAGGAGTGACTGACGAACCTGGGCCGATATCAGCTCAATCGCCGTGATGAGAACGAAGATGCACGCGACCGCGGCCAGTGCCGCCTGATAGTCGAGAGACCGAAGGGAGTCTTGGATGACGAAGCCGATCCCGCCCGCGCCGACCAATCCGAGAACGCTTGATGCCCTGATGTTGATCTCAAGTCGGTACATCGCGGTGGCAATCATCGATGGCATCGCCTGGGGAACGATTGACGAGACGGTTGTCTGTAGACGTCGGGCCCCGACAGAGGTGATTGCCTCACGCGGCGAGGCCTGTGTCTGCTCAATCGCATCAGCGAACAATTTCCCGATCATTCCGATCGAATGGATGGCAATGGCAAGGATGCCCGGAAGGGGGCCGATGCTGAGAACCACCACGAACAATGCCGCAAAGATGATCTCGGGAACGGCACGCGTGAGCGAGATGATTCCCCGGCACACGTACCTGACCACGGCATGCGGGGTGGTGTTGGACGCGGCACCGAACGCGAGGGGAACGCACACCAGTGCCGAGACGAAGGTTCCGATGACCGCCATCCATAAGGTCTCGAATGTCGCATTGACAATCGTCGACCAGTTGCTGAAGTCCGGCGGGAACATCCGTCCCAGGAGGTTGCGCACATCCCCGAGTCCGGCGAAGAAACTGATTATCGACATGTCAAGCGAGAACCATGACCAGAGAAAGGCCCCGACGAACCCAGCGCCGAAGAGCCGCAACATCCATCGAGAAGTCGAGATGGGCGGAACCGTCCGAACTGCCACAGATCCGACGTCCGCGGTGAGGCTCGCCGACCTGCCCATACGCGTCAGACCGACAGAAGTGGTAAGGGTTCAGCCTGGAGAGATGCCCGACGGTAGACGGACATCACCTTCTCGATGGTGAGACCCGACGTGGCGGCATCAAGCACAACCCGCCCAGACTCGAGGCCGACGATCCGATCAGCCCAACCCATCGCCAGCTCCACCTGATGCAATGTGCAGACGACCGTCCGCCCGTCCTCACGGGCGATTTTGCCGATGAGTTCAAGCACCTGTGTCGACGACTCGGGGTCCAGGGAGGCCACGGGCTCGTCGGCAAGAAGAATGGAAGGGTGCTGCATCAGACTGCGCGCAATCGCAACCCGCTGCATCTGACCACCCGACAGAGTATCGGCCCGCTGGAATGCAACTGTTCCAAGTCCGACACGGTCAAGGTGGGCCAGCGCATCCCGTCGCAACTCCGACGGGTACGACCGGACACCCATCCGGGGGCCACGAAGACGACCGAGTGCACCGTTGAGCACGTTCTCCAGGCAGGTAGAACGACCCACAAGACCGAACTGCTGGAACACGAACCCGATGTTCCGTCTCAGTTCCCGCAGCTCCGTCCCCCTCGCACTCCCGACGTCCACACCGAGCACCCGGACGTTTCCGCCGGTCGGCGCGTGGAGACCGTTCAGGATACGGAGCAGAGTCGACTTGCCGCTCCCCGACAATCCGATGAGCGCGAGCACCTGACCGTTCGGCACGTCAAAGGTCACCGAATCTAGGGCAAGTGTCCCGTTCGGGAACCTCTTCGACAGTGACGCGACCGAAATGGCCGCGTCACTGTCGACTACCCGAGGAGAGGCCGTTACTTGCACTTGCTGGACTTGGTGGACTCGCAAACCTGGCGGACTCCGTCGTAGTAGGAGTCCGTTGTCTTCACGAAGCCCCACGAGGAGTCCTCGATGATCTGACAGGTCGACTCTGACGTGCACCGTCCACTCTTGACCATCGCCGTCTTGTTTGCCTTGTTGAGGATGATGTCCCGAACCGCCGCCACGAGTGACTTCGGAAGATTCACACGAACTGCGATGGGCGATCCAGCGATGAGGCCGCTCTTCCACACTGTCTTGATTTCGCCGGCACTGATTCGACCGTTCGCGATCAGGGTCTTGTCGACCATGTCGTCATAGGCGAACCCGACATCACAGGTGCCGTTCTTCACCGCGAGCACGGATGCGTCGTGGGTTCCGGCGTAAGTGATTGTCTCCTTCGTCGGGTCGATGCCCGCGGCAAGCAGACCTGCCGTCGGGTACAGCGCGCCCGAAGTTGACGAGGGATCGACGAAGCAAATTCGCTTGCCCTTGAAGTTCGAGATGGAGGTGACGGCGGAGTTCGTACCGAGGGCGATGCCGTACGACTTGTACCCGGGAACTCCGGTTGCGGAGGACACGGCGACGCCTGCGGGGTCAATCTTTGCGCCCTTGTTCTTGGCGATGATGTACGAGAAGGGACCGTAGAAGGCCAGATCAACCCTGTTGGCAACCTGTGCCTCGATGATGCCCGCATAGTCAGTGGCTGAGTAGAACTCGACCGGAATCCCCAACTCGTCCTGGAACAGCTTCACAAGGTTCTGGTACTTGAGGGTCATGGATGCGGCGTTCTCCGACGGGACGGCTCCGATGACGAACTTCTTCGGCCAGCCGGTCTTGTCCACTGTGCCGGCGACCGTTGTCACGGTTGTATTCACCTTCTTGACAGTCGTCCAGGTGTACTTCTTCGTGCGTGTGTTGTAGGTGCACTTGAACGAAGAGCGGGTCTTCCCGTACAACGCCTTCGAGCATGCGTCCCCGTTCTTGATTCCCGGTGAAGCTGCGGATGCTGATTGCGCCACGCTCCCCAGTGACAGTCCTGCCACCGCAATCGCGGTCAACAGGCCCCTTGTGCGGATTCTGATCTTCATGGATTCTCCTTGTTGTGAGTCGTGTGTCTTTGTGTGTCGTGTGTCGTGAACGATTTCCGTTGCCCGGTCGACGATCCAGGCCTCAGCCCTTGGCTCCGTAGGCGACACGGGCAAGAACTGTCTTCGTCTTTCCCTGCGGGGACAAGACGGTGACTCCGCATCGGTAGGACCTGTTGACCGTCGAGGGGACCTTGAAGGTGTGCGTCGTCTTGAACGTGTAGGCGTTGTAGACGGATCCCGTCACGGACCCGCACCGAACCTTGAACTGAGGCTGTCCGCCCCAGCCGACGATCTTCGACTTCGTGTAGGACACCTTCACCGACTTGGCACCGACCGTCACCTTGACGTTGGAGACAGGTCCGGGGACCCGCGGCGGAATCTCGAAGATTGCAACTGTTCCCGAGAGTTCGTAGGACACGATGAAGAGTGCCGCACCCGTCGGGCTCTCGAGGGGTGACACGAACGTGACTCCCTCGGGAGACACGTCTCCGGCTGCGCCGTTTGTCTTGGACGTGAGGATGTTTCCTGTGATCACCGAGGTGTTCTCGTAGTCCACCATCTCAGGGTTGAGCGGATCAGTCACGTCGTAGAGGAGCACGCCGCTGTCCCGCTCGAGCGCAAGAGCCATCCACTTCTTGCCGTACGCCGAGCCGATCGCGATTCCCTCCGGCTCCGGACCCTTTGCATTGGAGCGAGAATCCACCGGCTTGATGAGCCCGGTGGTGGTGTCCCAGTCAGCGTTGAACTGGGCGGGACGGGTCTTCAGGAGGAACTGCTCAATCGAATCGCCCGAGTCGTACACACGGTCCGCCTTGAAGATTCCCTCGGCGTCGTTGGCCTTCCACACCGAGAAGGACCTGGTGCCGAACGAGTAGGCACTGGTTACCTTGGTCGTGGAGGAGACAGGGGAACCGGACACACTGGCGGGTGCGAAGGGCGTGGTCTTCAGGTTCCCGATGCCGGTTGCAGCAGTCACCGTTGACGAGACTGTCGATGCGGCAATCTTCGAGAACGCCGCATCCTCGTCCTGCACTGTCGTCGTGCTCGTGCCACCGAGCACGCACGGGTACGAACGGGAGTCGCCCTCGTTGGCGGTGATGATGTACTGCACGCCCCCCACTTTGGTGGTTGCGAGGGCATCCGGCAGGTACATGCCCATGACCGGCTTGTTCGCGATTACTCCCGCAAGATCCTTGTTGTCCGCGTCGAGGCCGGTTGCACCCGTCGAGTGATCCTTGTAACCCAGAGGCATCACGTTCACGAGGGTCTTGGCCTCCAGGTCGACGGTGGCAATTGCATTGTTCTCCTGGAGGGTCACGTACGCGTACTTGCTGTCAGCAGTAATCGCGACGTATTCCGGCTCCAAGTCCTGGGCCACGGTGGCATTCGGGCCGAAGATTCTTCCGCCCTCGAAGGCAATGGCCCCGGCTCGCTCGTTCAACGATTCGAAATTGATGGTGGTCGCAGTAGGTGTCGCTTCGGTGACGTCGATGATCGAGATCGTTCCGTATGGGTCTGTGCTTGTCGGCAGCGTGCCGTTGGTCAGGCAGTAGGAGGAAGGCTCACCCTCATTTGCCGAAACCACGAACTGGCCGTTTGGCGAGAAATGAACCGAGTCCGGCAGTGCGCCAACCTCGATGCCGTTCGGTACCGACTCAAGCAGCTTGCCGTCGGTGTCGGTCAGGAAGATGCGGCCGGGTTCCTGGTTAGTCGCCATCGAAGCAGCGATTGCGACGACACCGTTCTTAGTGGCGACACTCTGGACGCCCTTGGCACCGAGTGAAGCGAGATCGATGGTCGAGTACTTCACCGGACTGGAGGGATTCGAGATGTCAACCACGTCAATCATGTTCGTCGCGCCGTTCGTGACGAACATGCGGGCTGTGGCCGGATCGAACGCCGTGATCTCGGCGCCCGCGAGGCCGGAACCGCTCACCCAGCGTCCGAGGAAATGAAGACCACGCTCATTCTTGGATGCCGCATGGATCTCGCCAGATGACGAGAGCGGAATCATTCCGGTGAGAGCGATGGCAGTGGCCGACAGGAGGAGTGTTCTGAAACGTGATTTCACGGGGGAGAAGGTACGCAACGTCATTGTCGGAGAACTGGACTTGAGGCAACCCCAAACCGATTTCTAGATGAATGGTCAGTGATGACGAATCCGAGGGTGAGCCTGTGGAAAAGCCCGCACTTCGCCAATTGGCTGGAAGTCTCTGTCGGGTTGGTGGTGCGTCAACCAATTGGTCACGTGATCGTTACTGAGGTGCTCTACCTTCCGCCTGCCATGCGTGATGATTCTGCACAGTTTTTCCCGGACCTAATGTCATCACGGGAGACGAGAAATCGGTTGATGTCGTCCTCAATGGGGGCGGGTCTGCCCGAATTGATGGATGAACTACTCGTCGACGATGACCTCTTCGCGACGGTGCGGGTCATCTCGGCTCCCCGAACCGGAAGTGTCCAGCTGCAACTCCGCGAGCCAGTCTGCGATGAGAGGTTCATCATCGGTGACGTGGTCGTCACAACTGCCGAGGTGTCGGTTGATGGGACTGCAGGATGGTCGATGGTCATGGGTGAGGACCCCAGGGGCGCACTTGCGGGGGCCCTGGCCGACGCAATCCTCTCCACCGAAGGTTCCGAGCTGAAGGCACCCCGAGATCGCATCCTCGCCGCTCTCTCGAGGGCCGCCGCCGAACTCTCGGACATCACGACTGCAGAGGACGCGCAACTCGAATCAACGGTGATTGACTTCGAGGAACTCGACTGATGCCCGCCAGCATGACAAGCCCCTCCGAGGATCTGCTCGTTGCCCTGGCGCCGGGGGCGCACGCCGTTCAGCGTGTCTTCTCCATGCTTCTCAGGACACTCTCGCGACCCGGTGAGATCGGCTTGATGCCTGATCATGAGTCCGTTGTTCCGGCCTCCGTCATGCCGTTGCTGTGTCTCGTCGGGCACGGGACGCCGTTCGCAGTGGTGGGTACCGACGACGACCGCATGCTGGGCGGTGCCGTTGCGAGAGTGACGGGAGGGAATCAGTGCCCCGTCGAGGACGCGGCGTACGTCGCATTTCTGGAGTCCCCGGCCTCGGCAGACCTTGTGTCTCTGCGGATTGGTGACGCAATGCGCCCCGATCTTGCCGCACAGATTCTGGTCCCGGTTGGGGTCATCAGCCGGGCGGACGACCGGGCCGGTCACGTCCTCGCGACGGTTCTTCTGTCCCTCGAGGGTCCCGGTGTGGACGGCTGCGCCAGTGTGCGGGTGTCCGGCATTGGGGAACCACTCCTCGGAATGCTCTCCACCCGTCATTCGTCCTTCCCTGCCGGTGTCGATGTGTGGCTCGTGGACACGTTGGGCAACGTGATCGGGCTGCCACGTTCCACCCGCGTCACTGTTCTCGACGAACAGGGACCTACCGCCGAAGATTCAGAGAACTGACGGACCATGGGTTACGCAGCCGCACGTGGCGGGCTCACTGCCATCAAGAACGCCGAGAACCTCGTACGGAGCCTGAGGGATGAACACCCCAGTCCGCCGGTCGGGCATGATCAGCTCACTGGACGACTGCGACTGCTGGTTGACAAGGTCATGGGCGAGGCTGGCCTGTGGGATCCGCAACTGGCATCGAGAGCACTCGTCGAGGCCGAAGGCGACCACGTGGAGGCGACTCATCTGCTCCGCGCCCACCGATCGACCTTGCCGCGCCTCGCAGTGAGCATTGCCGTGCATGTCGACGATGCACGCGTTCTGCGGCGCGTCGTTCCCGCATACAGGGAACCCGGCGGCAACCAGATACTCGGACGGAGCACTGACTACAGCGCACGGATGCTCTCCGCCCGCAGGAATCTTCCCGCCGTGGACATCGACCGCCGCTCTCCCGGTGCAACCACTGGGGACCTGCGGGATGGCATGCGACGGATGATCTCCGTCCTGCGCAGTCTCGACCTGCTCGTGGACAGAAGACGACAGGACGACCCGGAACCGTTCGACATCACGGCGACTCCAGCCCGCCCGCCAGCTCCACGCTCGGCCCGGCTCGCCACGATGGCGCGAGCAGAGACCGGGGCTCTCATCAACCAGTGGTACCGGAACATCCTCGGACCGGACGGCTACCTCCACGAAGTGACGCTCGGGGAGGTCAGGCACAGCGAGATCGAGGTCAACGTCCTTCATCCCCTGTCGGGCAAGTCGACGACCGTCGGCTACGTCCGCATCACGGAGGTCGAGGCCATCGAGGACCTCGACGGCGATGACGAGGACAGGGAACGGTTTGATGCCGGCTTCGGCGCATGCCTCGGGCACAACGAACGGAAGGCCATCGCAATGGCCAATCTCGATATTGCGTGCCACCGGGACGCGGGCAGGACGTCCCTCGAGCAGTCCATTCTGATGACTACCGATGGCCTGGACTCAGCAGGTTTCCTGGAGCACCTGAAACTCCCCCACTACGTGACCTTCCGGTCCATGGTCGACCGCAAGTTTGCGGTGCGCGAGGCTCGCCTGACCCGGACTGACCTCGCTCCGCGCGGGGTCGGGACTGATGCGCGATGACTGTCACAGACAACACGACCAACCGCCTGGATTCCCTCGGCGCTTCGGGTGACGGTCCGTCCTTTGCCATTCTCGACGAGGAGTCAAAGCGCGAGATACGGAGGGCGCTTCTTCAAGCAGTTGCGGTTCCCGGCTACCAGGTGCCATTCGGCTCGCGCGAGATGCCTGTGGCGCGCGGCTGGGGATCAGGTGGCCTGCAGGTCACGCTTGCGATTGTCGGCCCGGACGACACGGTGAAGATCATCGACCAAGGGGATGACGAGGGAGTCAATGCGGTCAACCTCCGTCGTCTCGTGGTCAGCTCGACAGGAATTCCGGAGACAACCGAGGCGCGCGAGGCGTCAATCATCCAGAGTCGGCACCGGATACCCGAGGATGAGTTGACAGCGACCCAGACCCTCGTCCTCCAGGTGCCCGTACCCGAACCCCTTCGCGGAATCGAGCGGGACGTGCGCGAACTCGCCCGCATGCATGCAGAGGCTGACTACTCACGGATGTGGGTGAGCCTCTACGAGGACAAGGTACGAAACGGTGTCATCACCCAATCAACAGGTTATCCGTGCCTCGTCAACGGACGCTACGTGGTTGCGACCACCCCGATACCCCGATGGGACATACCGAGACTCCACATGTCGCAGTTCCTCACACTCTTCGGCGCAGGGAGAGAGAAGCGCGTCTACGCAATCCCGCCGCACACGATCGTCGAACCACTCACATTCGATGACGTGCCTTTCGAGGTCGAGCGAATCGAGGGAGCGGCATGCCGCCTGTGCGGTTCGACCGACTCCTTCCTGGTCGACTCATCCGGGGAGGTTGACTCGTGGGCCTGCAGCGACACCGCATGGTGCAGGGCCAGGAGGTCGCAGGGATGAGAGGTCCATCTCCCATTCCCACCCCGGATCCGGTTCTCACTGTGAACGGACTGGGAAAGATCTACGGACGTGACGACGCAGGAACGATTGACCGCACCGGCTCCGATGCCGGCTCGGCCCGCGATCCAATCACCGGTGCCATCGTTGCTGCCTGGGACGTCAACTTCGAGGTTGCCGCCGGTGAAGCCATCGGCATCGTCGGCGAATCCGGTTCCGGCAAGTCCACTGTGTTGCGTTGCATCGCCGGAGACCTCGAGGCGACTTCCGGCGACGTCCGCCTCTCCACCCACATGGAGGGCCGGTCAAACGTCCTGCTGGCCGATCCGGCAACGCGCCGGCGGATGAGGATCGACCAACTCTCCGTGGTGTACCAGGATCCGTCCGAAGGGCTCGCCCTGTCCGTGACGGCAGGAGGGAACATCGCCGATCCCCTCACTGCGGCAGGCGTGAGGAGCTTCGCGAAAATCCGCGAGAGGGCCTCCGAACTTCTCTCCCGCACCGAAGTGCCGCTGAACCGCATGGACGACATCGTGCGGAACTTCTCGGGAGGAATGCGACAAAGAGTCCAGATTGCCCGCGCACTGGCCAACAAGCCGAGAATCCTGCTTCTCGACGAACCCACAACCGGTCTGGATGCCAGCGTGGCCGCGGGCGTACTTGACCTCATCCGCGGTCTTCTCGAGGAACTGGACCTCGCTGCTGTCGTCGTGTCACACGACTTCTCGGTCATCGAGATGCTGACGAACAGGTGCATCGTCATGCACCATGGTCGGGTTGTCGAGAGTGCACTGACCGACCAACTGCTGGAGGATCCGCACCATCCGTACAGCCAAAGACTCGTCTCGGCGGCGCGGGCATGACAGTTGAGCAGGCCGTCGCAAGTGCGGCACCGGTGCGAGAAGAGGACGGATTGATCCTCGATGTTCGCGAACTGACCAAGGAGTTCGTCCTGCACAACATCGACGGCAGGTCGGTCTCGGGACTCTCGGGTGTCTCATTCCGGTTGTCGGCAGGAGAGCACATAGCGCTTGCGGGCACGTCCGGCGCGGGAAAATCCAGTCTCCTCCGGGCGATCTACCGCACCTACAAGCCGACGACCGGCAACATCTTCTTTACCCTTGAGGACGGAAACACCATCGATCTCGTGGGCCTTTCGGACCAAGAGGTGACAATGCTTCGCGGACGACAGATCGGTTACGTGTCGCAGTTCCTCCGCGCCCAGCCCCGTCGGAGTGCGCTGGACCTTGTGACGAGGGCGGGTGTGTACCGTGGCATGGGACGTGACGAGGCTCGCGACATGGCAGCGACCTCGCTGCGACGTCTGAACATCGGTGAGCACCTGTGGGATGTGCACGTATCCGTTCTCTCCGGTGGCGAGAAACAGAGAGTCAACCTGGCGGCCGGACTTATGTCACCGCCCAGACTGCTCCTGCTGGACGAGCCGGTGTCCGCCCTGGATCCAGAGAATCGCGAGTCGGCCATTGATCTGATAGCCGAACTCTCGCAATCAGGAGTGGCAGTGCTCGCGGTTTTCCACGATCTTGACGCCATCTCCAGACTCGCCACCCGAATCATCGTGCTTGAGAAGGGCACGGTGACCCGCTCGGGTCCCACTGACCACATTCTCCCTTCACTCACCGTCGGAGACGTACAACCATGAGAAGTTTCAGCATCACCGATGTCCGAGCGGTCACTCCCCAGAGGGTTGTGGAGAACGCAACCGTCACTGTGGAGGACGGAACGGTCGTGTCCATCGTCGAGGGTGGAGCGGCCCACACCGCTTCGTTCGACGGACGGGGCGCGCTCTGCATACCCGGAATCGTCGACACCCACAGCGATGGTCTCGAGATGGAACCGCGACCCCGGCCCAACGCGAACCTTCCACTCGACTTCTGCGTTCGGTCCTTCGAGGCCAAGGTGCGCGCGGCCGGCGTGACCACTCTCTTCCACGGAATCGGCTTCGAGAACGACGGCAACAGGACCGTTGAGGGTGCGAACAGGCTGGTGGACGAGATCGAGTCGTACCGTCGTTCCGGTGACGGCCACATCGACCATCACGTGCTCTACAGACTTGACGGCCGTGACGCAGACGGCTTCGACGCGATGGTCACGAGATTCTCCGGAACTCCCCCCGAAGGTGTCCCTCTCGTGAGCTTCGAGGACCACACACCCGGACAGGGTCAGTACCGCGACCGCACATATTTCGAGAAATGGTTGGTCGGGTCCCGCGGACTCACCGCGGAGGAGGCAAGACGTCAGGTGGACGACATCATCGCCGAGCGCGAGGCAGTCCGCCACAACCGACAGCGCGCACTGCCCTGGCTGACGGACATGGCCGCCGCCGGCGCCATTCGGCTGATGGCTCACGATCCTGCGACTGAGGAGGATGTGGAGGAGGCGTTGACGTGGAACGCCACCATCGCGGAGTTTCCCACAACCGTGTCGGCAGCCCGTCGAGCCAGGGACGCCGGCCTCAGGATTGTCTGCGGTGCCCCGAATGTTCTCCGGGGTGGGAGCCACAGCGGCAATGTCTCGGCGACCGAACTCATCTCGCTGGGGCTCTGCGACGGTCTGTCGTCCGACTATCTGCCGTTCGCAATGCTGGGCGCCGTCGGAACACTCATCAACAATGGGACGTGTTCCATGGTCGATGCGGTTCGCCTCGTCACTTCCGGCCCCGCCGACACGGTCGGACTCGACGACAGGGGGCGGCTCGATGAAGGCTGCCGGGCCGATCTTGTCATCTGCGCGATCGACGGTTCCATCCCCGACATCCGTGCCGTGCACAGGGCCGGCAACAACCAGGTTCAGGCCTTGGCTTTCGGATCAGTCTGACATGGGGGCGGTGACGGACCTTCTCGAGGAAATGGCCGCGTCGGCGGACGTTGCCTACAGACTTGCGATGCGCACGCTCTCGAGGAGCGAGAGGAGCATGGACATCGGACTGGGCGGCGATGGCACCCCGACGATGCATCTGGACCGCATCATCGAGGCACCGGTTCTTGAGGTGCTCGAGAGGGCGGGCGTGAACGTTCTCTCCGAGGAGGTCGGTTGGGTGGACAGGGGATCCGCCGTCACAGCGGTCATTGACCCGGTCGATGGAACAGCGAATTCGGCCGCAGGCGTTCCGATCTCGGCCTTTGCCGCGGCCATTGCCGTGGATGGCCGGATTGTGGAGTGTCTCTCCTTGTGGTTGGGCACCACCAAGCGCTGGCACTCACGCCACGACGACCCGGTGAGGCGAACCGTGACCGATCGGACCTCCCTTGAAGGTGCAGAGATGTGCATGCTCCGGCCACGTCCGGAGACATGGGCATCGTGGTCTGCCGTTGCGAGTTCTGTCGCCCGGGTCCGAGTTCTCGGAAGCTCGGTCATCGAGGCAGGACTTGTGGCCGACGGGGCTGTGGACGCATTCTGCGACCCGGGCGGGGATGTGCACCGAATAGTTGATCTTGCCCCGATGTCACTCGTCATCGAGAAGGCGGGGGGCGTCATGCGGGACCTCCACGGACGTCCGTTCACTCTCGAGCCCGACCTCACGCTTCGATGGAGCGGCGTTGTCGCGGCTTCACAGGCCCTTGCTGATGGCATCATTGAGACCGTGTTGGGAGGCACAAAATGACCATGACACTCACTGACCGACAGATCGATCATTACCGGACAACGGGCTGGCTGCTCGCCTCCCCCCTCGACGACCAGTCGGTGCGACAGCTTCGGGCTGCCGTGGATGAGGTGCAGCAATGGGACGATTCCGGTGACTGGATGCACCACCGCGAGATGACCGACGACGGACCCAAGCTGTGCCGGACCGAGAATTTCGTGCCGTTCCATCCCTGGCTCAGGAGTTTTCTCTGCGAAGGTGTGCTTCCGCAGTTGATTTCCGCTCTCGTCGGGGAACCAGTGCTCCTGTACAAGGAGAAGATCAACTACAAACTGAACGGCGGGGCAGGATTCCGCCCGCATCAGGATGCCCCCGCATATCCCTTCATCACTGGATCAGTGTCGGTCATGGTGGCCGTGGACGAGAGCACGGCCGACAACGGGTGCCTGGAGGTTGTCAGTTCCCGGCACCAGGAGGTGCTGCCCATGGACGACAGAGGCTGCATCATCGACGCATGGGTCCAAAAGCACGACTGGAGAGAGGTGCCGATGGCCCCGGGCGACATCCTCATCTTTGATGCGCTCACGCCCCACCGGAGCGGGACCAACAACTCCGGCAGGGACCGACGCGCCATCTTTCCCACCTACAACCGCATCACCGAGGGCAACTTGCGCACTGCGTACTACGAGGAGAAACTGCGGCGATTTAACTCGGAGAAGCATTCACTCGACACCGTTCGAATCTCTCTCATCAATGACTTCGAAGGAAGGCCGGTAAAATGAAAATCGACACCCTCAACGACATCGTCTCTCTCTACGCACGTTGGGGAAACGTGCGGTACAGCGAGGCCATCACCCAGACCGAACATGCAGTCCAGTGCGCCCGGCTTGCAGAGCGGGACTCGGCAGGGCCGTCACTGGTGCTCGCGGCACTGCTACACGACATCGGTCATCTTGTCGACCTGGACTTGAAGGACGGACACGAGATCACCGACGTGGACACCTCGCACGAGACAACCGGGGGCCGAGTGCTGTCGGGCGTCATGCCTGTTTCGGTTCGCAACCCGATTGTCCTGCACGTGAAGGCCAAACGATGGTTGTGTTCGCAACAGAAGGGCTACTTTGACTCCCTCAGCCCGGCCTCCATCAACTCCTTGAGACTCCAGGGCGGGCCATACTCGGACGAGGAGGCCGAGAGGTTCTCGGCCCTTCCCGGCTTCGATGACGCGATCGCGCTTCGGCTCTGGGACGACATCGGAAAGATTCCGGACTGGGGTGGCGACATCTCCGAATTCGAGGAGATTCTGTCTCACTACTTCGAATTGCTTGACGCCAGGGCTACCCCCTGATCGGCATCTGGGAGACGAACCGAACCTGCCGGTTCTCCCCCGGGGAGACCAGCACTTCCATCGACCAGTCGCCGGCGAACGGCAACTTCACGACGCCGGTCCAATGGTTGGCCCCGATCTCCGTCATCCGCACGGGGATCATCGGGACGCCGCGCGACGGCAGTTCCATCCGCACTGTCACGGCCTCCACCGGCGTGATTGCGCCGCCCGGGGGGCTGAACACCGCGTGCACCTCGGCTGTTCCCGTACGTGGCGGCGTGACCGCGATGTAGCGACGAGGCCGGCGGTGAGCACCAGCACCACCAGCACGAGCGCGGCCTCCACGCGCACAATTGCACCGGTGCCGCCGCCCACCCGCACGAGACGACGTGCCCGCACCGCGAACACCGTTATAACGGCGACGAGCGCGAGCTTGCCCAGGAAGAAACGCCCGTAGTCGTTCCCGGTGAGCCGTCCCGTGCCGCCCATCAGGTGCAGTCCCTGTGCCACCCCGGTGACCACGGCAACGGGCATCGCCCACGTGGCGGTGCGCGAGAACCTGCCCACGGTGGGAGCAGACAGCTCGCCCAGCGAGCCCATCACGAAGGCGATCACCAGCACGCCGCCCGCCCACGCACCGACGGAGAGCATGTGCACCGCATCAAGCGGCGCGTACAGCCATGCAGTGGACTCCACGGCCGCGTGGCCGGCGAACGAGAACGTGAGCACCGTGAGGATGCCCAGCACGGCCGCGACCGTGGACG
>RFZO01000281.1 GCA_009920715.1 Actinomycetota bacterium
AGCGGGTTCCCCGGCTACGACTGCATCATCCCGAAGGAGGCGGCCACCGTGGCCGAGATCCTCCGTCACTACGGCTACTCCACGGGCGCGTTCGGCAAGTGGCACGTCACGCCGGCCCACGAGCAGACGCTGACCGGCCCGTTCGACCGCTGGCCCACCGGTCTCGGCTTCGAGCGCTTCTACGGCATCCTCAGCGCCGAGGCGAGCCAGTTCGAGCCCCCGATGTTCGACCAGACCGTGCCGGTGATGCCGTACGAGGGTCGCGACGACTACCACATGAGCGAGGACATCACAGAGAAGGCGATCGCATGGATGCGCCTCCAGCGGGCGAGCAACCCGCACAGGCCCTTCTTCACGTACCTTGCGACCGGTGCGATGCACTGCCCGCACCACGTGTGGCCCTCCTACATCGAGAGGTTCAGGGGGCAGTTCGACGACGGGTGGGACGCGCTCCGTGCTCGCATCCACGCCCGCCAACTGGAGCTGGGTGTCATCCCGCCCGGCACGGTGCTGACCCCGCGCCCGGCCGAGGTGCCCTCGTGGGAGGAGTACCCCGACCGCTACAAGCCGGTCGCTTCGCGCTTGATGGAGGTGTTCGCGGGTTTCATGGCACACACCGACGAGCAGGTCGGCCGCCTCCTCGACGCACTGGACGAGATGGGCGAGACGGACAACACGCTCTTCATCTACGTCACGGGGGACAACGGCGCCTCCGCGGAGGGCACCGTCAACGGCGCGTGGAGCGCCCCCTCGTTCCAGAACGGCATCCCCGAGGACCCCGAATGGATCCTCGATCACATCGACGACCTCGGTTCCGCACGCTGCGAGAACCACTTCAACCTGGCATGGGCATGGGCTCTCGACTCGCCGTTCCAGTGGATGAAGCAGATCGCGTCGCACTTCGGCGGAACCCGCAACGCCATGGCCGTGCAGTGGCCCCGCCGCATCAAGGACGCGGGTGCCCTGCGGAGCAACTTCCACCACGTCACCGACATCTTCGCGACGCTCCTCGACGCCGCCGGGATCGAGGCCCCGAGCCACGTGAACGGTCTCGCCCAGATGCCCATCGACGGCGTGTCGATGGTGCCCGTGATGGAGTCCGCATCCGCGCCCGAGAACCACGTCACGCAGTACTTCGAGATGTTCGGCAACCGGGCCATCTACCACGACGGCTGGATCGCGTCCTGCTTCCACGGGCGCCTGCCGTGGAAGCGGTTCGACTCGGTGCCGTTCGACGGACCGCAGGAGAAGTGGGAGCTGTACGACATCCGCAACGACTTCTCCCAGGGCAGGGACCTCGCGGCCGAGCGCCCCGACAAGCTCGCGGAACTGCAGGAACTGTTCGACGAGGAGGCCAGGCGCAACAACGTGTACCCCCTGAAGGAACCTGGCCAGACCTTCGGGGCGAAGTTCGCCGTGCACGACTCGCTCCGTGGCACGACGAAGATGACGTACACCGCCGCCCACCAGCGGATGCCCGAGCGGTCGGTCGTGAACCTGAAGAACTGCTCGTTCCGCATCACCGCGGACATCACGGTGCCTGTGGGCGGGTGCGAGGGCGTGATCGTGGCCCAGGGCGGGAACATGGCCGGATGGTCGCTCTACGTGGGTCCGGACGGACGGCCCCGCTACCACTACAACTGGCTGGGGCACGAGCACTACGTGGCGGTCTCGGGGACGGCGCTCGCCCCCGGGCGCCACACCGTCGTGATCGAGCACGCCTACGACGGGGGGATGGGCGGCGGCGGTGACTCGGTGATGTCCCTCGACGGCGTGCCGGTCGGCCACGTGCGAGTGGAGAAGTCAGTGCCCGTCATCTTCTCGATCAGCGGCGAGACGTTCGACGTGGGAATGGACAGCGGCGCGGCGGTGGGTGACTACCCGCACGTGTTCGTCTGCGCCGATCAGGGTGTGCACATTGGCCATGGCCCCATGGGTGGCCGCATTGCCTTCGATGATTTGGCGGCGCAGCTCATCCACCGTGGCCGGGACCTCCAGCGTGTAGCCTTG
>RFZO01000282.1 GCA_009920715.1 Actinomycetota bacterium
ACTTATTAACGGCTTATTTACCTTAAAATTTAAAAACAAAATAAAAATGGCAATTAATTACAATTGGGTGGTATCAAGTTTAGATACTGCACCCGTAGATGGAGAACGACAGCGACCTGGAGTCGGCGTCCCGCAGAAGATGGGTCGGCGCGGAAGCCTTGAGTGTGCAGGTTCCCGTGGACACTGCCGTCAGCGCGCCAGTCGAAGAGTTCACCGTGCAGACGGATGTGGTGCTCGATGTGTACGTCACCCCCTGTCCGGCAGGGTCAGTCGACCCCGAGGTCACCGGGAATGTCGTGTTCCCCGTGCGCTGCAACGGAGTGGAGCCGTACGACCACGTTGTCGGCGTGTTCAGCGACTGCGAGGCGTGCCGCTCATAGGCGCCGACGTCACACGAGGCACCCTGGGGCACCGAGATCCCGCGCTGGTCCGTACCGGAACACGCACCACCGGTCCAGAAGTTGAGCGCCGCCGAGCCCGAGTAAAGAGGGATCGTCTGGGTTGCGTACCCGTGGTACCCGAAGGTGCCGAGCTTCAGGTCGGCAAGAGCGACCCGAGCCGAATTTCCCGCGCCGGCCGACGCGGGGGACTGGGTGGCACCCGTGCACGATCCGTCGGTGACGAGATTGCCCCTGCTCCCCGACATGGTCTGTGATCCGTTGCAGATGTCAGTGGTGCTGCCCGCCGCCTGCGCCACGATGGTGTGGTTCAGTTCGAGGCTCCCGTAGAGAACGGTCTGGCCCGAGGGCGCGTCGTGGTCGTAGATGGTCGAGTCGTTGATGGTGGCACTCGCGAAGTTCGCGATGATCGCAGTCGCGCTTCTCGCATCCCATGTGGGAAGCAGGCCGTTCTGGTAGAAGGTCGAACGGTTGATGGTGAGACCGAAGCCGAAGAGGGTGGCCACGGCACCGCCGTCGAACTTTGCCTTGTTGCCGGTGAAGGTCGACTCATTGATCGTCGACGGGACGGTCGGATAGGCACTCGCGCTCAGGAAACGCGCGAAGCCACCGCCGATGAAATCGGACGTGTTGTCCTTGAAGAGGACACCCGTGACGTTGACCCGTGACTCGTTCTCGGCGAACAGGCCACCGCCGCAACGGTTGCCGTCCTCGCACTCACCGAGCGAACCGACCTGTCCCGCATACCCATCTGTGAAAGTGAGCGAATTGATGTTCACCTCGATCTCGTCACCCGAGTTCCCGTCATCGATGTTGTTGTCCTGGACAATCATGATCTGGGTGGTGCCACCGCCGTCGAGAACGGTGAGCTCGGCGCCCGACCCGGTGATGGTGAGGGACTTGGCGATGTTCAACCGGGTCGAGATGGCATACGTCCCCGAGCAGATCCTGATGGTGTCGCCGCTGCTCGCAGCGTTCACCGCGGCCTGGATCGACGCGTGTGTGGCGCCCACGTATCCCGGTGACGCACAGCTCGTGTTCGCACCGACGCTTCCGCTCGCCGCCACGTAGCGGGTTGTTGCAACCGCCCTCGCCTCACCGGTCACCGCCAGAACGGATCCGAAGAAGGCTGCGGTCGCGAGCAGGAGTCGCGGAAGGGACGAAGT
This sequence comes from Actinomycetota bacterium, assembly GCA_009920715.1. GTDB lineage: Bacteria > Actinomycetota > Acidimicrobiia > Acidimicrobiales > Ilumatobacteraceae > UBA2093. Next base: position 1,565 of record RFZO01000282.1, read on the forward strand.
CATGATGCGGTGCTTCATGGTCCGCGACCGTAGCATGAACAGTCCCAGACTGTCCTAGACTGTGAACAGTCACAACACACTTCGTTTGGAACAGAATTCTCCTATGGCCGCATCACAATCCGGGGGCAACAAGCCAAAGCGCCGGTCCCCCATCACGAGGGCCGAAGGCGAGCGACGCCTGATCGAGGCCGCCATCGAGCTTCTCCACGAGCGGCCGTTCAGTGAGGTGGGTGTGCGCGAGATCGCCGCCCGTGCAGATGTGAACCACGGGTTCGTGCACACATGGTTCGGGGGCAAGGGGGCCCTGCTGTCGCGTGTCGTCGAGGTGCTGCTGGAGCGCCTGGCCGAGTCCGTGCGTTCGACCCCCGCAGGTTCGCTCGCGGCGCAGCCGTTCGACCCCAACGTGCAGTTGGTCG
>RFZO01000283.1 GCA_009920715.1 Actinomycetota bacterium
TCGACCCCGACGAACGCGGGGTTGTTCGCGGTGACTGTTGCGGTGCGGGACGCGTCGTAGGTCTTGCCGGTGGCGGTGATGCCGGTGACGGTGAGGGTCTTGGGCAGGATTGAAGCCGTCGCGGTGGGCTGGGTGATTGTGTAACTGGATGCGGCCACACCGGTGAGGGTGAGGCCGGTCACCTGGACCGTCCTGTCGATGCCCACGCTCTTGTCCGCAAAGGCCGCTGTGGCCGCCGAGTCATCAAACTGCACCAAGTCGTTGCCGACTATCCCGACCAGCGAGCTCTGGGCGAATGACACCGTCGCTGAGTCCGTCGCGTCGTAGGTACGAGTGGCGGCAGTGACGCCCGAGACAGTGAGATTCTTGCGGGTCACAGTGATGCTCACGGACGTCGAGTCCGCGTCGTACGCGGGGTTGGCCGGGGTGAAGGTGACATTCAGGATGTGCGTTCCGACCGCAAGGACAGCGCCGGCGGCCGGGGTGTAGGTGAACAGGCCCTGCACGGAAGCTGTCGCATTGAGCTGGGCCGCACCGAGTGGGGTCCCGTACGCGACCGCTGCCGGGGTTGACCATGAGAGGCCTGCCGAGGCGCTGAGGATCTCGGCTGTTGCGGTGGGCTGGGTGATGACGTAGTTGCCGGAGTCGCTGCCGCCCTTTGTGACGCCTGCGATCTGGACTGTCTTGCCGGCTCCCACGGTGGCAGAGGAGAATTCGCCGGTGATCGATGAGGTGTCGATGGTGACGGTGTCACCGGACTCGACCCCGACGAACGCGGGGTTGTTCGCGGTGACTGTTGCGGTGGTTGTGCCGTCGTAGATCTTGTTTGCGGCGGTGATGCCGGTGACAGTGAGGGTCTTGGCGGTGATGTCAGCTGTCGCGGTCGGCTGGGTGATCACATAGTTGCCGGCATGGGTGCCCGACAGTGTCAGTCCGGTGACGGTCACTGTCTTGCCCGTGCCGACGTTCTTGTTGTCGAAGACGGCTGTCGCCGAGCCGCTCTCCAGGTTGACGGTCGTGCCGCTGATGACCCCGCCGAGCAACGCCGAGCCGAAGTTGAGCAACGACGTGGCAGAGGTGGTGCCGTCGTACACCTTGTTCGACACGACGGTCCCGTTGACCGTGAGTGACTTCCTCAGGATGGCCGCTGTCGCGGTGGGTTGTGTCAACGAGTAGCGGGCGGCGTGCGTGCCGCCCAGGGTCACCCCGGATGCGGTGACGATGATCCCGCTCCCTGCCGACGCCGTGGCGAACGACGCCGCGGCGCCGTTCGAGACGATGGTGACGGAGTCCCCGGGCACGACGCCGTTGAGGGCGGCGGAGCCGAACGAGGGCGTTGCTGATGTCGTCGTGTCGTACGTCTTGTCCTGGGCGGTCATTCCGGTGATGGTCAGCACCTTGGCGTTCACGGTGAACTGTCGCTGCACGTCTGTGGCGGCGAGCCAGTCCATGTTGCCTGTCTGGGACGCAGTGACGGTGCAGGTGCCGGTGCTGACGATGGTGACGGTGGAACCGGCGACCGTGCAGACACCGGTGGTGGTGCTCGTGAACGAGACGGGGAGACCGGAGCTCGCCGTGGCGGTGACCGTGAAGGCGGAGTCGCCGTAGGTCTTGTCGCTGATCGTGCCGAAGGTGATGGTCTGGCTGCCCTGGCTCATCGTGAGCACGGCATCGGCCGATGTCACGGACGACACGGCGGCCGATGCTCCGGAGTTTCGCACCACCACGGAGTAGGTGCCGGCGTCGGCGGTCGTTGCGCTCGCGATGGTGTGGGAGCTGGCGGTGGCGCCGCTGATGTCGGTGCCGTTCCTGCGCCACTGGTAGGTGAGGTCGCCCGCGGACGCACCGGCGGCCGAGGCCGTGACCGAGAAGGTCACGCTCTGGCCGGTGGTCCTGGAGACAGCGGCGGGCTGGGAGGAGATGGTCGGCACGCTGGCGTGACGGACGATCACCACGCCGCTGCCGCCGGCGCCGCCGCTT
>RFZO01000284.1 GCA_009920715.1 Actinomycetota bacterium
CGGTGGTGCGCCGGATGATCCTCGCCTCCACCCCGCAGGAGGAGGCGGCCGCGCTCGAGGAACTGCGCAAGGTCCAGAAGAAGGACTTCGCCGCGCTGCTCAAGGAAATGTCGGGCCGATCAAGAAGGCGACCAAGGGCCTGACCAAGCAGGAGGAGGCGCTCCTGCGCGCCGCCCACTCATGGTCGGAGGCGAACCCGATGATCGGCACGCGCGGTGTGCGCCTGGCTGTCATCAAGCCCGGTCTCTACGCCATGCAGGTCCGCGCACTCATGGAGGCCGCCGACGAGGTCGCCGCCAAGGGTTACGAGCCCATCGTCGAGATCATGATCCCGCTCACCGTCACCCGCGAGGAGCTCGCGCTCGCCCGCGGCTGGGTGGAGGAGGTGCTCTCGGACATCAACTCCCGCCCCGCACCGAAGGGCGGCAAGTCGAAGCGCCCGAAGGTCACCATCGGCACCATGATCGAGACGCCGCGCGCCGCACTGCGAGCCGACGAGCTCGCCGAGGTCGCGGACTTCTTCAGTTTCGGCACGAACGACCTCACGCAGATGACGTTCGGGTTCAGCCGCGACGACGTGGAGAGCCGCATGATGCCGGCCTACCTCGAGGCGGGTCTGCTGAAGCGCAACCCATTCGAGACCATCGACCAGACAGGCGTGGGTGAACTGGTGCGCATCGCCGCCCAGCGCGGCCGCAAGACCAAGAAGTCGATGAAGCTCGGCGTCTGCGGTGAGCACGGCGGTGACCCCGAGTCCATCGGGCTGTTCTACGACGCCGGCCTCAACTATGTGTCCTGCTCGCCGTACCGCGTGCCGATCGCGCGGCTCTCCGCCGCCCAGGCGGTCATCGGCGGGTCGAAGTCAGAGACCAAGTAGTCCGCGGTGGGGTTGACCCCACGGCGAGCGGTCCCGGGCGGGTCGTCGGTCACTGCGTGACGTCAGAACCGAGCCGCACGACCCCGCACACATACACTGCATGACAGTGAATCTCTCGTTGCAACCCGTGTTCTCCGTCGTCCGTCCGGCGGCTGACGCAGTCACGGGGGGCAAGGTCGACCTCGACATCGGCGGATGGCACTGGCCCGTGCTCATCGGGGTGCTGTCGGCCCTGCTGCTGGTCGACATCCTCGTCATCCACCGCAAGGCACACGTGGTCCACACCAAGGAGGCCGCCATCGAGTCGGCCGCGTGGATCAGCGTCGGGCTTCTCTTCGGGCTCGTCATGCTGTGGGAGTTCGGCGGGGCCGCGGCCGGTGAGTACATGGGCGGGTACCTCATCGAGAAGAGCCTCAGCGTGGACAACGTCTTCGTGTGGGCCGTGCTGTTCGCCCACTTCAGGGTTCCCGCCCAGTACCAGCACAGGGTGCTGTTCTGGGGCATCTTCGGCGCGCTCGCCATGCGGCTCGGGTTCATCTTCGCCGGTGTCGCCATCATCAACACCTTCAAGTTCACCCTCATCCTGTTCGGCCTGTTCCTGCTGTACTCGGGCATCAAGCTGCTCCAGACCCACGACGAGGGGTTCGACCCCTCCGACAGCCGGGTCATGCGGATCTTCCACAGGTTCATCCCCTCCACCGACGAGCTGGACGGCCAGAAGATGCTCACCCGGGTGAACGGCAGGCGCATGGCCACCCCGCTGCTCGCGGTTCTCGTGATGGTGGAGATCACCGATGTCATCTTCGCCGTCGACTCGGTCCCCGCCGTGCTGGCGGTCACCGGCGAGCAGTACATCGCGTTCGCCTCGAATGCCTTCGCCATCCTCGGCCTGAGGGCGCTGTACTTCCTGCTGGCCGACATGCGGGACAGGTTCCAGTACCTCCAGACGGGCCTGGGTGTGATCCTCGCGTTCGTCGGGGTGAAGATGACCATCTCGTACTGGTGGCACATGCCGATTGCCGCGTCGCTCTCGATCATCGCGCTCATCCTGACCGTGTCGATCGTCGCCTCGGTGCGGGCGGAGTCC
>RFZO01000285.1 GCA_009920715.1 Actinomycetota bacterium
TAGTCGTCATCCCCGCCCTCGTCGTCCCAGTCTTCCTCTTCAGGCTCGTCCTCGAATCCTGCTGCCATCCGCATCTGGTGGCCACCTGGGACGCGCTCGTGTGGGTTCTTCTTCGACTCTGCGAGGATGCGGGCAGACTCCTCACCAATGATCCTTCTCAGCGTGCTTCTAGTGATTCTCATAATGATAAAGCTCCTTCGGCGGCGGCGCCGCGTCTGGAGCTACATATCATCCTGCTGAGTGTCTGTGCTTAGCTGTCTGTGTCTTTGTCGTCGGTGAGGATCTCGTCTGCGTACGCTTCCCGCTCCGCTGCGAGCCGCTGCTCTTCTGCCTGCCGCTTCTGCACCGTCTCACGCATCGCCCTGTCCAGGAGCTGCGTCACTGCGTCCCTAGTCATCGCCACGCTGGGCCCGCTTGCGTCTGTGGTCGTGACCGATCTTCAGTGCCACATCTGCTGCGCCGAAGGGGACGTCGTCTTCACCCGTCTCGTAGTCGACCCAGTCGTCCCCGCCCATCTCGTCGGCCATCTCCTCGTCGTACATGTCTGACGGCTTGTCGTACACCATCTGGTAGAGAGATTCCTTGATCAGTGCCCTGATCTGCCGCCTGTTGAACTGCGTTGCCATGTCTGTCTGCGCTCCTGATGTCTAACTATCTAGCGTCCGCCGCGCCTGCTGTGTCTGATTGTGAGAAGCGGCTCAATGTCTGCAGCGACGCTGCGACGCTCTGGCTCGGAGATCTGCGGGATGTCCTGCAGGTAGCGCAGGAACGCGTCCCTCTGTCCCTGCATCTCACCTGGGAGCTGCTCCAGCTCCTCTTCAGTGTCTGCGATCGCCCTCTTCGCCGCGGCTGATGACCTGCTGTATTTGTCGCCCGGCTCTTCCTCGGGCAGGGGGTCGAACATGTCGGGTGGTAGGTCGTGCATCATCGGGTAACGGAGTGCTTCCATGATCATCGCTCTGATCTGCCTCCTGTTGAACTGCCTTGCCATGTCTGTCTGTGCTCCTAGCATCTACATATCTCGCCCAATGCAACCAGACACAGCGCAGTCACACGTTTATTCGGGCCACGTTACACCTCACCCCTTCTTGCGTCGTGTCCCCCGCCCATCCTGGGGTGGCTTCGGTGCTTTGTCGCGCAGTGCTCGTGAGTAGAGGACGGGCGACTGGCACTTGGTCGGGTCAGCGTCTGGGACGTCACCGTGGACGAGCCTGCAGCCGACGTAGGGTGCGTCTGCCCGGGTCAGGGACGACCAGCGGTAGCGCACTGTCTTGTAGCGGACGGTGCTGCCGGGAGGTGACGTCACCGCAGTCAGGCCCGATGCGTCGAAGACAGACCGAACGACCCCGCCAGACGTGATCGCTGCGATCCGTGTGATCCGCCGTGCGCTGTGTATCCCGACGCGCCAGTCGCCGCAGATCCGGTCGATGATCGCGGTGTCACCCCGCAGCTCCAACGCCTCGTACGGCTCGTTCTCGTACCAGATGTCCTCGTCCTCGTACGGCTTGTAGCGTCCCCAGCGCACCTTGACGAACAGGACGTCGTCGGGAAGCTGTCGGACGTCGAAGGGCGCAGCACCCAGCCGCGCGTTCAGCTCAGACACGGTGATGTCGGTGTCGGCGACACCCCGACCCGACGTGCTGTTGAGCGGCGGCTGGATGACAGAGATCAGCGCCGCTTCGAGCGCGAAGGCCTCGCTCTCAGACAACCCCCACCGGACGACGCGCTCGACAGGACGCTGACCTCGACCGAGCATCTCACGGAGTGCTGCCTCCTTGCGCTTCTCACACCCCGCCGCTGCTGCAGCCAGATGCGCGTGGACGCGCCCACCGTGACCCATCCCGACGTAGAGTGTGTCCCCTGTCTGCGCGTCGCAGAGGCGGTAGACGTAGAAGCCCAGCTGGGCGGTGACTTCTGGGCGGAGCGATTCGGTGTGCATCAGAACAATCC
>RFZO01000286.1 GCA_009920715.1 Actinomycetota bacterium
CGCGTGTTCCACCTGGCGGAGGCGGCCGACGCACACCGCTACATCGAGTCGCGCCGCGCCTTCGGACGCGTCCTCATGACCCCCTGAGAGTCAGTGCGGCTGGGACTTGTCCCAGTTCTCCACGAGCGTCGCGTAGTGACCGCGGAGCGACATCAACTCCTCGTGCGTGCCGAGTTCGGTGACCCTCGCATCCGACACCACGGCGATCCTGTCGGCCCGCCGCACGGTGGACAGACGGTGCGCGACCACGATCACGCTGCGTCCCTGCATCAACCTGTCGAGTGCGGCCTCCACCAGCATCTCCGTGCCTGGGTCCAGGTTCGACGTCGCCTCGTCGAGCACCAGCACGGCCGGGTCCACCAGTGCCGCGCGCGACAACGCCACCAGTTGACGCTCCCCCGCGGACAGGCGCGAACCGCGCTCGCGAACCTGGGTCTCGAGACCCTCCGGCAGCGCCTCGAAGCGTTCGCGCAGGCCGAGCGACTCGAGTGCGTCCAGCAGTTGCCCGTCGGTGGCGTCGGGGCGGGCGATGAGCAGGTTGTCGCGCACGCTCCCGTCGAAGAGGAAACCCTCCTGGGGGATGACGATGATCCTCTCCCGCAGCGAAGCCATCGACGCGCGGCGCAGGTCGACACCGCCGAACGCCACGGAGCCCTTGACCGGGTCGTACAGGCGCGCCATCAACTTGGCCAGGGTCGACTTGCCCGCACCGGTCGGCCCCACGAGCGCGAGCCGCGTGCCAGCGGGGAGCGACAGCGAGACACCGTTGAGGGCCGGGCGCTCCACGCCCGCGTAGCGGAACGTCACGTCCGACACAGTCAGGTCACCGCGCGCCGGCAGCGCGGCGGGCTGGGGGTGCTCGTCGACGTCGGGCACCGTGTCGAGAATGGCGAAGAGCTTGTGCAGTGCTGCCGCGGCGGACTGCAGGGTGTTGTACAGCTGGGACAGTTGCTGCACCGGGTCGAACAGTGTCGCGAGGAGCAGGACGAAAGCGACGACGGTGCCGACGGTGACGTCCCCGCGGTGCACCAGCCAGCCGCCGATGCCCACGATGAGGGCAGTGGACGCGATGCCCGAGAACTCGATGAGCCCGAAGTACCACGTGCTCACCTTCACCGAGTGGAGATGGCTGCGGAAGAGGGCCCTGTTCGACTCCTCGAACCTGCGGATCTGCTCGTCCTCGCGCGCGTAGGCCTGGATGACGCGCACCCCGGTGATCCCCTCCTGCAGCGCCGAGAGGTTCGCACCGACCTTCTCGCGCACCTCGAGGTACGCCTTGTTCGCGTCACGCTGGAACTTGACCGAGGCCGCGATGATGAACGGGAAGACGATGAGGGTGATGAGCGTGAGCTGCCACGAGAGCGAGAACAGCAGGAAGAAGGCGAGGAAGAGGAGCAGCCCCGACGAGATGAACTGCATCAGGCCGAACTGGACCAGCTCCGACATCGACTCCACGTCGGCAGTCATGCGGGACACGAGGACGCCGGCCTTCTCCCTGTCGAAGAACGCCATCGACTGGCGCTGGATGTGGGCGAACACCCTGGTGCGCAGCAGCCTGAGGAAACCCTCGCCCGCCGTGTTCAGCTGCACGTACTGGGCGCGTGCCGCCACGTACGACACGGCGACGACCACCAGGTAGTACACAACTGACCGGTTCAGTTCGTCCGCGTTGCCGTCCTTGATGCCGGCGTCGATGCCGTGGCGCACAAGAACCGGGCCGGCGAGCGTGCAGAGCGTGGTGAGCACCACCAGGAGGAACGCCCACAGCGCCGGCCGGCGGAACTCCCCCGCCATGCGGATGCTGCGGACCAGCACCTTGCGCGTCTGGCTGCGGTCGAGCTTGTCCTCCTCGGTGATCCCGCCGCCCTTGCGTCCGCCGCCGCCCCCCGCGAACATCAGGCCGCGCCCCCCTCGACCGGCGCGCTCCACGCGGCGAGCACCTCGCGGTAC
>RFZO01000287.1 GCA_009920715.1 Actinomycetota bacterium
GCGATGTTGTAGGCCGTCCGTCTGCACATAAACGACGACAGCGGGTGCTTCTCCCCGGCCATCGCCTGCCGCTTGCCGCCGAAGCCGTCGGGAACCATGCAGTCTACGGGGACGGTGACGGTCTGTTTCAGGGCTTCGGAGGCCATGATTCCGTTTTTGACCATCAGCTCTTGGAGGGCACGGATAGCCCAGCCGGGGACGACGGGGCGGCTCATGGGCGGACCCCGCTACCTGCATGGTCCGGTGCCACGTTCCAGAAGAGCGGGCAGCCGGTAGCGCGGCGCTGTGCCAGCTCCCATGCCTTCGCGTCGTAGTGACGGCAGGAGGGGAAAGGCACGGCGGCGGTCGTGCGCTGCTCAAAGTCCAGCGGGTGGCGGGTGATGGATGCCAGCCCCGTGCGCTCCTCTGGGGTCAGGGCGTGCCCGACCTCCACCACATGCACGGGCAGCCCGAAGCCCAGCCGGAGCCCCTTGGCCAGCGTACCAGACCCGGCGGCGCACCAGACCTCGGTTACCTCGGGACTGCGGCGGCGGGCCTCGGCTGCTGCCTCTGCGATGGCCTTCACGGCGGCATCGCCCCCGCCCCAGGCCATCAGCCGTGCGCCCGTGCGGTCGCAGTACTCCCGAGCCCGCGCCCGAACCACGGTCAGGTATCCGGGCCGCACAAGCTCAAGGTGGGCGCCCGCCTGCTTGGCCAGCACCTGACGCGGGCAGAGGGACGCGCGGGCAGCGTAGAAGAGGGTCACCCGCTGACCGGTGCGCTGACCGATCCGGGCAAGGCAGAGGGCAGCCATCCCCCACGGTGGCCCCGCATAGACAAGCTCACCAGCCCCCGCGCAAAGCCCCTCCAGACTGCGCTGCTTCGTCCCGCCGGGTAGCAGGTCGTCCCGCACCACGACGAAACGCCCGTGTCTTTCAGTTGTCAGTGGCAGCATTGCCCGCCTCCTCTGGTGGTAGGGCTATCTCTACTTCCCCGAAGACCTCTTTGATATTCTTGGGGTTGCCCTTGTAGAATACCAGCACGTTCTGGTGGGTCTTTCCAAGTTTGCGGTATCCTGAAAACGGTATTCCTGCCGTCATTGCAACCGTCCCCGCTTGAGTCAATAACACCGCCTCGTTGTACAGCACGCACCCCACATCCTGAAAAGCGGCGATGGTGTCAGCCGGGAAGTTCTGGTAGAACCCCTTGGAATCCCGCACGTCGCCGACCACAAAGCAGGCGAAGCGGTCAGGCTTCAGGCGGGCAGCGCAGTGGGCGATAATCTCCCGATATGCTGCCCGGAAGGCTGGATAGTCCAGCGTAGACAAGTCCTGCGGGTTGTCGCTGTAGACCTCCAGATCCGCATAGGGCGGGCAGGAGAAGACCAGATCGGCCTGTAGGTCGTGGCATATTCCAGGGATAAGGCGGCTATCCGAGCAATGCCAGACCGGCGGCGGCGTTTCTGGCCAGTGTCGCCCCAACTCCTCCCACTGCCGCCGGTTGGCCTCCACCTGCTCGGATCGCAGGTCCACCCCCACATACTGAAGCCCACAGGCAGCGGCGATCACGCCCCGCACCGACCCGCCCGCGAAGGGGTCCAGCACCGTGCCTCCCTTGGGGCAGAACCAGCGGTAGGCGAGTTCGCAGAGCACCGGATCAAAGATGGATGTCGTTGGCGCTATTGTTGAAAATCCTGTCTTGCTGCCGGGTGTGACTTCCTTTGAGCCCATCAGGTTTTCGTCTCGCCCATCGTTGCTACGAATACCATAGCCCAGCCAACGCCGGTGGATTCAGGTGGATATTTCGATCACACCCCAACCGCGGTCGGACACGACTTCCGTCGCCAAGCAATTACTTTGCTTGAAGCAATGGGAGTCTCGGTTGAATTTAGCCATCATGAAGGTGCGCCGGGTCAACAAGAAATTGATCTGCGTTATGCCGATGCGCTCAGCACCGCAGATAACATCATG
>RFZO01000288.1 GCA_009920715.1 Actinomycetota bacterium
CCGGGCCCGAACACGCCACCCTGCTTCGCCCCAAGGCCCTGGGTCAGGCTCGTGCCTTGAGCGGCGACCAACGAACCCTGCCAGGGGCAGAGGCCATAGAGGTCGATTCCCTTTGTGGTGTTGTGCTCGCCATAATCCAGGGCGTCGGGATCAGCCGAGTCCCCAAACAGCGGAGTCTCCAGGGTGTCGGCGGTGCTCGACCAGCGTTGACGGACCCGGAACATCCGCAGCCGGTAGCCCTCATTCGCGCCGTCCCTGATGCGCGCCAGGATGTAGACGGTCCCATCATCGCCCAGGCAGGCCCGGAGGGTGCGGCCCTCGGACCCGGATTCCAGAGGGGCCAGGGCCGATTGGTAGATCATCCCGGTAGTTTCGGCATACCGAGGATCGGCGTTGAAGGCGTCATAAGGACCGGACTTGAGCGCGGTGTAGAGGGCATCGGCAGAGATGAAGAACAGCATGACCGAGCCGTCGAGACAGGGTACCAGGGTAGGACTGTCGAGCGAGGTCCGGGCGGTGTCGTCGGTCACCTCTGTCCAGGTCGCCCCGAGATCGGCGCTGACGTAGTGGATCAGGTCATGGTCGGTCGAACTGTTGGTGACGAGAATCACCAGGGTCAGATACCCATTATGGTACGCCAGGGATGCGCTACCCTGGTTGGTGGGCGCGGTGAAGCCCCCCGCCTTATCGACGACCTTTGTCCAGTTTGCGCCCCCATCTTTCGAGCGCCAGACCATGAGCGCGCTTGAACCGGCCTGACCGACCAGCAGGAGATCGCCCCCCTCGATGTCGCAGACGGCATAGACGCCAGTACCGGCTGCATCGACCGTCGAGAGTGACCACTGTGGCAGACCGACCGACGTACTAGAGGCGGCGATGTTCTGGTAGTAGCAGCGGATACCAGAGGCGGCCAGAAAGACCAGGGCTAACCGGCCTTCCCGGTAGCTGCGGGCCATCGTCATGTACGACGACGCCGAGCGCGACACCAACCCGACCCCGTCATAGCAGGCTTCAACGCCGGTTAGCTGCCAATGCGGCCACCAGCCCCGGACGCTATCGGCATCCTCCCAGGTCCAGCGGGCGGCGCGGCCAGGGTAGAGGGTGCCGCTCTGGTAGATGCTGACTGTGCGGGATGTCTCGTCAGCATCTCCAGAGGCGGACAGGGTCAGGGAGTAGGTATCTGCTGGTTGCGGGGTATCAGGCAGAGGCTCGGCTTGCTGGCTTGCGGTCAGGGCGGACAGGGTCATCCGCGAATCTGCGACCAGCAAGCCGCGAAAGTATGACGGGGTATACGTTGGCATCGGTCACCGAATGTAAGGGTTGGCGCGGGCGGGGTTGCGAGAGCCTAACGCGGCCCGGAGTCGTCCGGCGCGCTGCAATTCATCGGCGACCACCTCCCCGACTACGCGGCCTCGATAGACCTGCTGGATGACCATCGGACCGCCGCCGCCGGAGAGTAGCCGGTCGATCGCGGCGGATTCCTGTTTGTTGTAAATGCGCTCCCCCGGCTCGGCGGAAATGAGGCGTTGATCCTGATACCCACCCGGTAGCGCGGGGGCCGTTGAAGGGACCACACCACCGGTCCGGAAGGAAGGGGGCGGCGTCGAGGCGATGGTGGCGACCTGTGCCGCCCCGGATGCAGCGACCAGTCCGGCGGTGATGGGGGCCAGGACAAGGTTGGCCGGGTAGGGAACGGATGCGATTACGGAGTTGAAGGCGTCGATGCTGCCTTTTATCGTACTGGTTGTGGCCTGGGCGATGTCCGTCGCCTGCTGGATGCGATACCCGGCGACGGCGGCTTTTCTTTGCGCCTTCAACCGGCGTTGCAACGACCGTTCGGTCTCGGTGTCGCCCCGCGCATGAGCCTGTGCGATGGCATCTTCGGTGGCGCTGGTCAGATTGCCCATAAAGCCCATGTAGC
>RFZO01000289.1 GCA_009920715.1 Actinomycetota bacterium
GGCAGGCGACGGTGTCGAGTTCGCTGCGGTTGTCGTCGCCGGCCTCCTTCACGGGCGCCGGCTCGGTGCGCGACTCCGCCACCTCGATGCGGTGGGTCTCGGCGAGCAGCGTGCGGAAGATCTGCTCCGCGAAATCCGCGTCGACACCCTTGTCGATGGCCCACTGGCGCCTCGTGGCGAGAACCGACCGCACGCGCGCCGGCTGGATCACGGTGGCGCCTGTCTCGGCCTTGATCTCGGCGACCTCCGTGCACACCTGCAGGCGCCGCGCGAGGAGGTCCACCATCGCCCGGTCGATCGCGTCGATCTCGCCGCGCAGATCCTCGAGCGATGCCATCAGGCGGACGGCGCCATGAGACGCTCGACGTGCTTGGCGAGCACGTCGACCTCGATGTTGACCTTGTCGCCCGCCGCGCGCGCGCCGAACGTGGTGATCTCGGCCGTGTGCGGGATGACCGCGACCTCGAACGTGTCGTCCGTGAGGTTGAACACGGTGAGCGAGCAACCGTCGACGGTGCACGACCCCTTCTCCACGAGGTACTTCATGAGGTCAAGCGGGATCCGCACGACGAGCCTCGGGGCGGGGGAGACGACCTCTCCGACGGCGTCCACGTGTCCGAGCACGATGTGCCCGCCGAGGCGCTCACCGAGGGCCATGGGGCGCTCGAGATTGACGGGGTCTCCGACCTGGAGTGACCCGAGGTTCGTGCGCGAGTAGGTCTCGTCGGTGACGTCGGTTTCCCACCAGTCGGGACCGGAGTCGACAAGGGTGAGACAGCAACCGTTGACGGCGATGGAGGCCCCCAGGCCCGAGCCCTCGAGCACGGTGGTGGCGCCGATCCGCAGACGGCCGCCGTTCCGGGCCTGCACCCGGCCCAGTTCCTCCACAATCCCCGTGAACATGGGCCCGAGACTAATCGCGTGCGGGGTTGGAACCCATGGGTGGTTCTCATAGCCTGAAGGGGTCCGCGCGGGCTCCGGCGCACGCGAGATGCCACCTGCGGCAGTCCGCAGGGGCGTGACCCTCACGAAAGAAGGATCCATGTCCACCAAGGACACAGTTGCCACGTTCGGCAAGCACGGCACCGACACCGGTTCGTCCGATGTCCAGATCGCACTGCTCACCGAGCGCATCAACCACCTCACCGAGCACCTGAAGACCCACCCCAAGGATCACCACAGCCGTCGCGGCCTGTTGATGCTGGTGGGTCGCCGCCGCCGCATGCTCGACTACGTCCGTGACCGGGACATCACCCGGTACCGCGAACTGGTCGCCAAGCTCGGCCTGCGTCGATAAGACGCACTTCCCGGCCCCGCGTCGGGAAGAATCAAAGAACTCCGTCGGCCAACAGAAGTTGTCGGTTGTCAGTGGAGGGATCCGCGCCACCTGTTTCCCGGGGCGGGCACCTTGACTGGGAACCGGCGCCGAGCCGGCGGATACAACCCCGCATGTGCCGAGTCACATGCAAGAAAAAAGGAAGTATCCCCAATGGCTGACGCCATCACAGTGTCGGGCCCCGTTTCGGGCACCGACAAGACCCTCACATTCGAGACCGGCAAGCTCGCCACCCAGTCCATGGGTGCCGTGGTCGCCACAATCGGCGGCACCACGGTGTTCGCCACCGCCAACGCTGCCCGCTCCGTGCGCGACGGCATCGACTTCTTCCCGCTCACGGTGGACGTCGAGGAGCGCGCCTACGCCGCGGGCAAGATCCCCGGTGCGTTCTTCCGCCGCGAAGGCCGCCCGAGCGAGCAGGCCATCCTGACCTGCCGCCTCACCGACCGTCCGCTGCGTCCCGCATTCCCCGACGGTTACCGCAACGAGACCCAGGTCGTGCTCACGATCCTCGGTGTCGACATGCAGAACCCCCACGACGTCATCTCCATCAA
>RFZO01000290.1 GCA_009920715.1 Actinomycetota bacterium
CCGTGCCGCTCGATGCGCCACCGGATGCGTCGATGCGAAGGCGAGTGTTCGCCGTCGTCGCCGCGGCGAGCGTCGTCCCAGGCCATGCGCCCGGCGTCGAGTCTAGGATCTTGTAGACGTTCGCCCCGGCGTTCGTCGCGAAGTACCCGCCGACGAGCTCCCCGTGCGTCAGGTAGCGCGAGAGCGCCGACGTAGTCGTCGGAGGCGTGCCCGGATCGGGCTTCACGATCGAATCGTTCCGCACCCATCCGAGGCCGGTCTGCCCTGCCGCGGCGTCAATGGTGGCAATCGGGAACCAGAGCGCCCCGGATCGCCCCTCAAGGTATCCGGTGCGCCAATTGATCCCGCCGAGGTACAGCACGCGAGCAACGCCGAGAGCGGGCGAGATGTTCGCCGCGGTGCTGTTGATCACCCAGGTGATGATCTGCTCTGCGGTGTCGTCCGTCGAGCGCCACGCCCGGCGCGGGCTCGGCTCCTCGTCCCAGTGCAGCGCCCTCACCGGGTACTGATACGCAGTCGCGATCGTCCAATAGTCCCCGACGAACGCGGGTCCGTCGATGCCGTACACGCTCACGCCGTCTGCGATGTACATCGGCTGCGTCGAGAGGTCGTGCCCGAGGAGGTCGCTGGGGTTGCCCTGCCCGCCGTAAATCTGCGTCGTGCCCGTCCCGGCGTAGGAGTCGTACGTGTACGCCGCCCAGCGATACACGACGTTCAGCCCGAGCGCCCCGGCCACGGCAGCGAAGCGGACGAGGCTCGTCGCGGATGCCCCCTGCGTGAGCGCCGCGGTGTTCCCGATCGGCGTCCAGTTCCGATCCTCTCCATCGCCACGAGTCGCGACGGCATACCAGGCGTACACCTCGCCGGTGTTCCCGAGTCCAGCGTTCGGGTTCCCGACCGCCATGCGGATAAAGATCCCGGACTGCGCGTCCGTCGTGTTGATCGTCGCGATGACGGCAGCGGAGGTCAAGTCCGTCAGCGTGATCGTCGTCGGCGTCGCCTCGACCCGTGCGGCGTACGACGTCGGACCCGCCACGCCCACGCGAATGTCGAACTGCGCGGTGCCGAGCGTCACATCTACCCAGACCTCCGCGATGATGCCCTCCTCGAGAGAGGTCGTCGGTGCTGCCGACCACCCGGCGCTCTGCCCGAGAACGCCGGTGATGGAGAGGCCGGTTGCGCCGAGAGCGATGACCGGAGGGCCTGCGGTGGCGAGCGTCCACGCCGTGCCCGTCGCCTCTGGCATGTCGTACGGGAGCCAGGTCGTTTCCCACGCCACCATCGTGTCGTGGCTGATGGTGCTGGTCAGCGCCGGAAGCTGGACGGAGCTCCACCCGCCAGCGAACATCACGCCCACCGAGGCGTCCGCCGTCGTCCCGGTGGACGTGTGCGTGTGGGCGATGACCGCACGCCCACGCTGCCACGTCGCAGAGAGGTTTACCGGGCTCGTACTCGCGTCCTCACCGCGCCATAGCATGGCCTTCGTCGTCTGATGCGAGCTTGAGCCGGTGCCGCTCCACGATGCGCCGTCGTCGTCGGTGTACCGGACGGCGATGTCATCCAGACCAGCGACGGACACGTCGCGGCCGAATGCATACACGCGCCCCACGTCATCGGCGCAGATCGCCATGTCGCCCTGCGTGTAGTCGCCTGCCGAGTACGAGGCCCAGGACATCGGGTTCGTATCGTCCTGGATCTTCGTCTCCGTTTGCGCTGAAAACTTCGCGTATGCGCTCCCGAGGCGACGGCACCGCGGACGGCTGCGGGTTCCATCGTAGCGGACGTACGTGAGGACGATCGTGTCAGAGGTCGCCGCGACGTCTGGGAATGCCCCTTGGTTGTCGGCATCCGCCCCGCTCCACTGATCGACCAGGTCGAACGTAGACCCG